>JBHHXH010000009.1:0-53362 GCA_046756925.1 Nitrospiria bacterium | reverse complement strand
GGTTTCTATCAGCTTTTAGCCCCTCACTTTTGAGGAAGTCCCAAAATATTGAATGCCGTTTGAAAGGTTGGATAAGAGGGTGTAATTCAAATATCTCAGATACGGGAAGCAAACGTCATTTCCATAAGCGTCTATAGCCGTCTTGGCTCCGAGTCCTCTTTATAATTTTGGCCCAAATCGTCTCGCCGATAACGCCTAAAACATATAGACCATCCTCCCTATTTCAAACGAAAATTTTTTTGCGCATCGGAATCCCCACTTAAAAACCCTCAATCGCTTATGAGGGACTCGCCTCCAGCATCCTTCTCTTTCCCTCGGAGCGCCGCCAAGGCGGCCTCGGCCGATTTTTGTTCCGCCGCTTTTTTGCTTTTGCCGACGCCGATCGCACAGGTTTTTCCATTCACAATGGTTTCAATCTCGAATCGCTTCCGATGATCCGGTCCGGTTTCCTGAACCAGCCTGTAAACAGGCAGTACCCCAAAAGCCTTTTGAGAATACTCTTGAAGCGCCGTCTTGAAATCGAAATGGATTTCTCCCGGGGCAAGCGCTCTCAAATGAACCGCGAACCGATCCAAGATCAGCTTGCGTGCGGCAGAGAAGCCATTGTCCAGATACACCGCGGCGATGATTGCTTCCATTGCATTGGCCAAGAGGGAGGGTTTCTCCTTGCCACGGGTCCTTTCCTCACCCTTTCCAAGCAAGAGAAAGGGTCCCAGATCGATCCGCCGTGCAACTTGCGCCAAGGTTTCCTCACTCACGATCTTTGCCTTCATTTTCGAAAGGTCGCCTTCGGGGGCATCCGGAAAACGCTCCATCAAGTCCTGGCGAACCGACAGGTCGAGGACGGCGTCACCCAGAAACTCGAGACGTTCGTTGTCCGTCATTTCCTTATGCTTGGATTCGTTTATATAGGATTTGTGCGTCAGGGCCTGCCGAAGCAAGGTCGTATCTCTGAAACGATGGGAAAGGCGTTCTTGAAGAAGGGAAAAATCTTTCGCAGTCATGACAAAGGAAAGATGTTAATCCCCGTCATATTTTTTGAAGAGAAGGGTTGCATTGGTTCCGCCGAAGCCGAAAGAATTGGAGAGCGCAGTTCCGATCTCCTTTCGAGAGGCCTTCAGAGGGCTGTAGTCGAGATCGCACAAGGGATCGGGATCCTCTAGATTGATGGTGGGAGGGACAATGCTGTCACGGATCGCGAGAATCGAAAAGATCGCTTCGACACCGCCGGCCGCCCCCAGTAAATGTCCCGTCATCGACTTGGTCGCGCTCACCGGAATTTGAAAGGCCCCGGTTCCAAATACCGTTTTAATCGCCAAGGTTTCAATGGCATCGGCCATGGTGGACGTCGCATGGGCGTTGATATGATCGACCTGGCCGGGCGGCATCCCGGCGTCCTTTAAAGCAAGGTGCATGCAACGGACGGCGCCCTCGCCATCTTCCGGCGGGGCCGTCATGTGGAAGGCATCGGCCGTCATGCCGTATCCCACGATTTCAGCGTAAATCTTCGCTCCCCTCTGTTTTGCACACTCCAAGGCCTCCAATAACACAACGCCGGCGCCTTCACCCATGACAAAGCCGTCACGTCCCCGATCGAAAGGACGACTGGCCTGCTGCGGAGACACATTCCGAAGCGACAGCGCGCGGGATGCCGCAAAACCGGCCATCCCCAAGGGCGTGATGGCCGCCTCCGATCCCCCGGCAATCATCGCATCGGCCTCCCCCCTCTGGATCAGGCGGAAAGAATCCCCAATGCAGTGGCTCCCGGTTGAGCAGGCGGTGACGGCGCAAGAATTCGGACCTTTTGCTCCCACGAAAATCGCAATCTGTCCTGAGGCGAGGTTGATGATGGACATCGGAATAAAAAAGGGGGTCACACGTTTCGGACCCTTATCCATAAGGACGCTATGCCAATGTTCAATCGCCTGGAGTCCCCCAATGCCCGAACCGACATACACGCCCACCCGTTCCGCATTTTCGCCGCCGACCTGAAACGCAGCATCCTCGACCGCCATCTTTGCCGCCGCGACCGCGTAATGGATAAAGGTATCCATTTTTTTGACTTCCTTTGCGGAAATAAAGTCCGTCGGACGAAAATCCTTTACTTCTCCGGCGATTTGGCAGGGATAGTCGCTTGCATCGAAACGACTAATCGTCCCGATCCCGGATTGACCTTCGCAGATGGCCCGCCAGCTGTGGTCGACTCCGATCCCCAGCGGCGAAACCATCCCCAAACCGGTCACAACCACACGCCTTTTTTGAATCGACATGATTGACCTACTTAATTTCTAAAAATACATTCCACCGACCGGGCGGCGATCCCCGTACGATCCCTGTAATAGATGGATCATATTTTATCTTGAATATAGTCGATGGCGTCTTGAACCGTGAGGATTTTCTCGGCATCCTCGTCCTGAATTTCGATATTAAACTCTTCTTCAAACGCCATGACCAGCTCGACCGTATCTAACGAATCGGCACCCAGATCTTCTACAAACGAAGCGCCCGATACGACCTCTTCATCCTCAACACCCAGTTGCTCCGATATGATCTTCTTGACTCGTTCATCGATTGCCAATGCTTTTCTCCTCCATCTATATGGTTATCGAATATATTGCGTCGCGTAAACTCCATGAGCGTGCAGACCGTCTCTCTTTTAAGAAAATAATGATCCACCGATAGAAAAAGCCTCTTTTGCGGCACCAAGCCTTCTACCCTCCCATGTACATGCCGCCATTCACATGTATCACCTGACCGGTCAAATAACTTGCCCGCTCCGATACAAGAAAGGCGACCGCGTTGGCAACGTCCGAAGGGCTTCCCAGACGCGCCATCGGAATTTGTGCTTTTAAATTTTCTTGGACAGCCTCCGGCAGTACACCGGTCATCGCAGTTTCGATAAAACCCGGCGCAACCGCGTTCACCGTGATTCCACGACCGGCATACTCTCTCGCCACCGTTTTGGTTAATCCAACGATCGCCGCCTTCGATGCCGCATAATTGGCCTGTCCCGCATTGCCGATGGAACCGACAATCGAGGAAATCGATACGATCCGACCGCTCCTTTGTTTCGCCATCGGACGGAGCACCGACTTCATGCAATGATAAACCCCTTTAAGATTCACTGAAAGCACCGCATCCCAATCGGCGTCTTTCATTCTTAATAGGAGCGTGTCCCTCGTAATACCGGCGTTATTGACAAGGATATCGATTCTTCCCCACTCCGAGAGGGCCTCCCCGACCATCTCCGCAACAGAGGTCTCGTTGCTGACATCCACTTGCAAGGCAAGCGCACGGTGGCCTCTCGAGGCAATTTCGGCGACCGTCTCCGATGCCCCTGCTTGGTTTAAGTCGGAGACTATCACAGCCCCCCCAAGGGCTGCAAGCGACTCGCAGATGGCCTTTCCGATCCCTTGCGCCCCACCGGTGACCAGGGCGACTTTTCCCGTCAGTTCGAACAAAACGGCGTGCGCTAAACGCTTCCTTTCATCAGTTCCAATCCCATCTCGACCCCCTCGGGGTCTTCGACACTCACGATCTTTGCCTTTCGGTCGATCCGCTTGACCAAACCGGACAAAACACGTCCCGGTCCCACTTCGACAAATAGGTCCACCGAATCCTCCCGCATCCGGACGATGCTCTCTTCCCAGCGCAGTGGCGAAGCGATTTGTTCGACCAATCCCCTACGCGCCTCCTGCCAGGTATGCACCTTTTTCGCGCTGACATTATTGACAAGCGACGGATGAAAATCGGACCCCTCGATACGATCCAACTCTAGAGACAAACGTTCCGCCGCCGGCTTCATGAGCGGACAATGAGAAGGCACGCTGACAGGAAGCCGAATCGCACGTTTTGCGCCTTTTTCGAGCGACAAGCGCATTGCTTTTTCTACGCACTTCGTTTCGCCCGCAATGACAATCTGGTGTGGTCCGTTATAATTGGCGGAAGAAACCACGCCGGCCTCCGCCGATGCCGCCTCACATAGATCGTCAACCATCTTTGCGCCCAAACCGATGATCGCCGCCATCGCGCCTTCTCCTTCCGGCACCGCCTCTTGCATGAACCGACCGCGAAGGCGAACGACACGCACCGCATCCGAAAAAGAAACCGCCCCGAGTGCGACCAAGGCCGTATACTCTCCCAGGCTGTGACCCGCGACCGCGACGCCGGCGGCGATGGGTGCGCCGATGGCGCGCCAGGCAGCGATGCTGGCCGTCAAAAGAGCCGGTTGTGTATACTCCGTTTGATTCAGGCGGCCTTCCGGATCTTCAAAACAAAGCCGCTCCATATCCCAGCCCAACACTTTTCCCGCTTCGGCATACACATCCCGTGCAAGCGCGAAACGATCGAAGAGCGCCTTCCCCATGCCGACATATTGCGAGCCCTGTCCCGGAAAGAGAAATACGATACGCATCGATATCCTATATGGCCCCGAAGGATAGGGGGATATTGCATAAATAAATACAGATGTCAACAAAAAACACGATGAACCTCGGGCCCTGGTCGATCTTAAAATCGTCGATATTGCGACCTTACAGCACTGTCTTTCAAACCCCTTTATTTTCTGCACCGGACAGAAGGGCTTAATAATGACGGCCTCCGGCTCGGAACGCGAAGAACGGCCGATGAAGAACGGCCTAAAAAACCCTCTCCCTTTTTGAAAAGGCCGGGTTTTAAGTAACGCGGAACGAGGGCCTAATCGACGATAAATTCTCCACCGTCGACACCGATCACGTTTCCAGTCAGCCAAGCGGCCTTGTTGTGAGAAAGCAAGGCAATGACGCCCGCCACATCTTCCGGGGTGGTTAAACGCCCCCACGGGTTTCTTTCCTTTGCGATCCGGATCATCTCCTCATGGCCCGGTATCTTTCGGAGCGCAGGGGTATCGGTCACCCCGGCCCGAATCGCGTTCACCGAAATTTCTTTCGAGCCCAGTTCCAAGGCGAGCTGGCGCGTGTGGGATTCGATCGCGGCCTTCGCCGCCGACACGGCGCCATAAGACGGCCAAACACGCGCCCCGCCCGCCGATGTCAAGGCAAAGATCTTCCCGCCGCGCATCAATAAATTGTTTCTCACAAGGTCCTGTGTCCAATAGACGAGCGTATTGGCCATGACATCCAAGGTCATCTCCATTTGAGAACGGCTGATGGCCTCTCGCTCCGAAGCCGCAATCAAGGGTTTCAGCGTTCCGAACGCCAGGGAATGGACCAAGACACGAACAACTGCCCCTCTCGATGCAATTTCATCAAGAATGTGCTTTCGCTTCTCCGGATCGGCCGCATTCGCATTAAAAAACACGGCTTCCCGTCCCATGCTCGAAATGCGGGATTTTATCCGATCAACATTGGGCAAAGTTCCCTTTCGATCGAGATGAACGCCGAAGATATCCATTCCGGCGCCGGCCAATTCAAGGGCAATGGCCTCGCCGAAACCGCTAGAGGCGCCCAGAATCAACGCCCATCTTTCCAAATATTGTTTATTCAATCCCCTAACCCTCCACTTAAGTAGACACCAAGATTCGATGTGAGCCGCACCATCATTTTTTGCCTCGAAATCCCTGCGGCCCAAAATCGGGCCGTCGGTCTTCAGCGTTTTACAACCGCGGATCCCCAGGTCAGCCCGCCGCCGAAGGCAAGAAAAAGGAGGAGATCGCCGTCTTTGATTCTCCCGTCCCGCTGCGCCTCGTCGAAGGCCAAGGGAATCGATGCTGCGGAGGTATTTCCATATTTATCGAGGTTGACGATCATCTTTTCTCTTGGGAATTCAAGCCGGTCCGCCACTGCATTGAGGATTCTGATATTGGCTTGATGCGGAATCAACCATGTAATATCCGATATGGACAGGCCCTGCGAACGCAAGGCCTTCAGCGCGGTATCCTCCAAGTTTCTCACGGCGATTTTGAATGTTTCACTGCCCTTCATTTTGATGGTGTTCAGGTGTTCCACCAAGACTTTTTCGGAAGGCGGCATCGCCGAAGCCCCTCCGGGCACGCAGATTAAATCCCAAAGCGAGCCGTCCGAATGGAGATGGATGGACAAGATACCGCTGTCGGAGCAAGAAGGCGCCAATAGCACCGCGCCCGCGCCGTCTCCAAATAGGACGCAGGTGCGCCGGTCTTCCCAATTGATGAGCCGAGACATCACCTCCGCACCGATCACCAGAACGTTTCGATACGTTCCCGATCGGACATATTGTTCCCCGACGGAAAGTGCATAGAGAAAACCAGAACAGGCCGCTGAAAGATCGAAGGCGGCCGCGTGTCTCGCCTCCAGTTGATCTTGAACAATACAGGCCGTCGAGGGGAAAAACATGTCGGGCATTGAGGTGGCGACAATGATGAGATCGACATCCTGTGCGGATGTGTTTCCATTCTCCAAGGCACGGCGCGCGGCTTTTACCGCCAGGTCGGAAGTGGCCTCGTCTTTCGATGCAACCCGGCGCTCCCGAATCCCGGTGCGCGCGACAATCCATTGATCCGTTGTATCGATCTTTTTTTCAAGATCGTGGTTCGTCACGATTGTTTCAGGCACGTAGGACCCGCAACCGGCAATGCGAACCTTTATCGGTCTATCACTCTTCATATTGAGCCCTTTGCGGTTGCCCCCTTCGGATGACCGGATGACTGTGTTAACGGTCATGCATGTGAGCCTTGATCTCCTCCTTGATATGTCTGTTGACGCCCCTGTCGAACGATTCCTTGGCCACCCGAATCGCGTTTTTTATCGCCAGCGGTGAAGAATGTCCGTGGCAAATGATGCTGATGCCCTCGAGCCCCAATAGCGGTGCGCCGCCGTATTCCGCATAATCGACTTTTTTCCGGAAACGGGAAAAAGAAGATTTCAACAAGGCATATCCGAGTTTACCGGATGTGGAGGTAAGAATCTCGCGCTTTAAGAATTCGATCATGGCGTCCGAGAGTCCCTCGGAGATTTTAAGCGCCACGTTGCCGATAAAACCGTCGCAGACAATCACGTCGGCACCACCGGAGTACACGTCCCTCCCTTCAACATTGCCGATAAAGCGGAGAGTGCTCCCCTTGAGCAATTTGAAAACTTCTTTTGTTAACTCATTTCCCTTGGTGTCCTCTCCGCCGATACTGAGCAGTCCCACGCGCGGGTTGGAAATTCCGAAGATCTTTTCGGCGTATATCTGTCCCATAATGGCAAATTGGAAAAGGTGATTCGGCTTGCAATCGACATTGGCGCCGACATCGATCATGATGGCCGTGCCCGTCAGAGTCGGCAAGGGGGTGGCGATCGCCGGCCGTTCGACACCGCTGATCGGCTTTAAGTTAAACAGCCCGGTCGCCATGCTCGCCCCCGTATTTCCAGCGCTGATGACCGCGACCGCGTCCAATTCTTTTACAAGACGGGTGGCGACCCAAATTGATGAATCCCGTTTTTTCCGGACGACCGTGGACGGAGACTCCTCCATCCCCACCCGCTGCGAGGCGTGAACGATGGAGAGTCGAAGCCCCTGTATGGAATGTTGGGAAATGGCCTCTTTTATGGCCGTCTCATCGCCGACCAGGACCGGTTCGACACCAAGATCCCGGGCCGCTTCAACCGCTCCATGCACGATGGTCGCAGGGGCGTCATCCCCTCCCATGGCATCTACTGCAATTTTCATGGTCTCTCTTTTAAGCGGAGGGATGATACGACCCTAGACCTCTTCGACGCTGATCACTTGTCGCTTTTTATAAGTGCCGCAACTCATACAGACGCGATGAGGCAGTTTGGGTTCGCGGCATTGAGGGCAAAGCACGGTATTGGGGGACGTTAACTTTTTATGCGTGCGTCTCTTATCTCGACGCGATTTCGAAAACTTATGTTTTGGATTTGGCATTGGATTCCTTATACGAAAAATTTCCCAGGTCGGACCAATGAAGGTCCGTCGAATCGTTCCGGCAAGTACAGCGACGGAGATTGAGGTCTTCCCCGCATTGGGAACAAAGACCACGGCAATCGGGACGGCAGACCGGATTCATCGGAACGCATAGGTGGAGCTGAGCCACCAGGTCATTGTCGAAATCGATTTGATCCCCATCGTAAAAAACGAGATCGAGCGCGTCGATCGACAAGTCTGGTTCGCCCTCCGAGAGGGCGCCGGACCGCGGCACGTACACCAGATGGAAGTCGGAACACAAAGGATGCGAAAAGCCCTGCAAACACCGGCTGCATTCGAAAGCCGCCATCGTAGACAAGCTGCCCCGCGCATAGACCTCTCCTTCTCCCTGCTTCGTCAAATCGAGTTCGACATGGACTTTCTGGAGCAAGGTCAGCCCTTTTTCCGAAAGATTCAACCGTTTCGGGTCGAGATCCTGCGAAAGATGCAAGCCTTCAAAGGGAATCTCTTGAATTTTAACCGGCATGACCCACCACCATCTCCTCGGGGCGAGATTATAAGTAACGGTATCAGCAACTGTCAAGCAAGGGCGCTTTGCTCAAATGCCGAGAAGGACCAAACCGAACACAACCACCTGCGGTATTTTCTGGATACTTGCGGTCGTCCTAAGGATCGAAGCGACGATCTTGGACTTCGGGCAACGCACTATTCCCATCGAACAGCCCTTCCGTCCCCAACGGCATCGCTGGGATGCGATATCACCATATCCCCCTCGGCCACTCCGGAGATCACCTCCGCGCTCATGCCGTTGTGCCGGCCGAGTTGAACCGCCCTTCGCCGGGCCCTCGCGCCATCCACAACAAAAACAGCCCAGGCCCCCTCGTGTCGAAAGAGGGTATTGCCCGGAACCTGCAAGACATGCTCTCCTTCCCAAAGTATAAACCGCGCCTCGACCCGAAAGCCATCACCCAGCCGTTCCCAGCGTTCACCCGGTGTCACAATGTCGGAAATCACCATCACACGCTGCTCCTCGACACCCAATGCGGATATCTTGGTAAATCCCCTGGGCTCCACCAAACGAACACGCCCCTCCAAACCCCCCTCTCCGCCCCATCGTTCGAAGAGGACCTTCATGCCCGGCCGTATCAGAACGGCATCCGAAGAAAGCACATCCACCGCAACCTCCAATGCGCTCGGATCGCCGATTTCAATCAAGTCTTGTCCTTCTTGCACCACCCCCTCGCTCTCGTGGATGATTTTGAGGACCCGACCGTCCACCGGAGACTTGATCTCCACCGTCGGCAGCTTGCCCTCTTCCGTCGCGGCGTCTGAAAAACGCAGGGACATTCTGGCTTCTTGGCGCTTGAATTGAGCCACCCTCACGGAAAATCTCGCAGATTCCAAGGCCGACCGCGTTCGCCGCGCCTTGGCCTCGGCCTCATCCAGAGCCGCTTGCGTGCTCAGCCCCTCGTTGAATAACTTTTCCAGGCGCATCCGGGTCGTCTCCGCCAGTGCCGCATCCGCTTCGGCCATCCCGACATCTTTTCTCGCAGCTTGAACAGCCGCTTCCGCAGCCTCAATCCGGGCCGCCGCCTCCGCCCGACTTCGTGGATCGAGCACTCGGGAACGCTGCGGCGCCAAGTGCAGCAAAACCGCGCCCCGTTTCACCCGATCCCCCACTTCCAATCGAAGCCGATGCGCAAAACCGGTCACCGGCGCGGAGATCGTAAAGCGGTCCATCAACTGGGTCTTTCCCTCTTCCAGGACATGCACCTGAAGCGGTTTTCGCTCCGCCCTGACCATTTCAACAAACACGGGGCGCGGCAGAAAGCTGTAAGCCAATCCACCCACCCCGACCAACACAAGCAACAGCCACACAAGACGTTTTCCCATCTCATTCCTTGGTCTTTAATACAGCCACCAGATCCAGGCGGTCTAAATGACGACGGACGATCAACCCCGACACGACCGCTGAAAATAACACCACCGATGCGGCAAAACCGTAGGTGCTCGTCTCCAAGACCAGCGGCACCCGAAAAAGATCAGTTTGAAGATTGTCGGCGATATAAGCACAAAATTGCCGTCCGATAAAAAACCCCAGGGGGATGGCCGATAACGTGAGCACCGCCAGTTCCCCCAGCATGATGTAAGAGATCTCCCCCCGCGTCAAGCCAAGTACCCGCAAACTCGCCAACTCCCGGCTGCGCTCGGAGAGCATGATCCGCGCACTGTTGTAGACGACGCCAAAGGCGATGGTGCTGGCCAGCAAGGTATTGATGAAGGTAAAGATCAATAGGGTTTCTCCCATGGTCGCCTTGAAATTTTTGATGGCGCTTTCCCGAACCATGGTTCCGGCAATCTGCGGCATGGTCTTTAGCCGACGGTACACATCGCTTCGAAAATCCGCATCGACGGCCAAATAGGCCCCCGAAACCGTCCGCCCTTCGCCCATGAAACGGTTTAAAGCCTGCAAATCCATATAGCCTGAGACCCCGATGTACTGACGAACAAGGCCGGCCACCGGCATCTCCCGGACCGTCCGACGGCCGCTGAGCGCTTCGACGGTCAGACGATCCCCCGGTGATACATGCAATATCTTGGCAAGATGATCGGTCAGGACAATACCGGATGCGGGAAGATGCACCACTTGCAGATCGGCGTTCAACAGCCGATGCAAGTCGCCTCCGGATTCAAAGGCTTGTATGGCCGTTCGATAACGCCGATGCCCATGACGGAGACGCACCGGCGCCGCACGAAAGGACTCCGCAACCCGCACGCCGGGTAAATGTTGCAACTCGTGAATCGCGCGAACGGATGTGCCTTCGACAAAGCTGACCGCCAAATCCTCGCGCTCGGACCGGCCGAACTGCACATCGATCATAAAATCGATCGCATCTTCCTGAAAACTGCCGACCATCATGATGGCGCAAGCCATCGCAATGCCCAAAACCGAAAAGAGCGATTTGAGCGGCCGGCGCTCGATATGCCGTGCAATCATACGGCTCGGTTGCGACAGCCATCTTTTAAAGCCGGCCCGCTCGAAAACCGTTTCGCGATACACGGTCGGCGGCTCCGGACGCATCGCCTCCGCAGGAGGCAGCAAGACCGCGCGCCGCACCGCAAAGAGCGTCCCCAAAAGCGCCGCGGCCACCGACACGAAGGATGCCGTGACAATCACGCGCGGTTTTAACACGTAGGTTAGAAAGGGAAAACGATAAAAAACCATATACAGATCGCTCAGTGCGCGTCCCAGCCACAACCCGCCGGCGACGCCCATGGCCACGCCGATCAATACGATGACGATCACGAGTTTCACGTAATGCCATCCGATATCGACATGGCGATAACCGAACGCTTTTAGAATGGCGATCTGCTCCCGCTGTGTACCGACCAGACGGCTGACGACGACGTTTAACAAAAAAGCCGCCACCCCCAGGAAGATCACCGGAAAGATTTTCGCCATGCGCCCCAAGTTACGAAATTCTTCATTCAAATAGCGATGAGACAATTGATCGTCCCGACCATAGGCTCCCAGGCCGCCGTAGGGTTCCAGAAGGGTATCCAGGCGGTTCGTCACCGCTTTCAGATTCCCGTGCGCGGAGAGGGTCAGCGCGAGTCGATTGAAAGCCCCCTTCATATCGTAGGCCGTGCTCAAGGCCTCTCGCGGCATCCAAAGCACGCCGAAGCGCTTAAAATCCGGAAAAACGGAACCGGGCGCAATCTGGTAAATATACTCGGGAGAAAGCGCAATTCCCACGATGTTTAAGCGCTTGCGTCTGCCGTTGACGATCACGCGGAGCCGATCCCCCGGTTTCAATCGATGCGCTTCGGCAAAAGCCTCGCTGACCACCACCTCGCGGGTCGCGTCGGAAACCGCCATGCGTCCGGAACGGAGGTAAAGCCGATTCATCCCTTCCGACGGTTCTTCCGGCACGGAAATCAAAAACCCCCGCACCGGATCGTCAAACCCTTCGATATCGATCTTGATATCCGCAAGCACACCGCTTACCGCCCGGTCAACCCCGGGAATCTCTTGGATCCGTCTCACAAGCGATTCCGGAGCACGCTTCAATGACGCAAAGACTTCCGCAAAACGATAATCCCGATAAAACACCGTCCGTGTTTGCTGAAGCGAATCGAGCGTACTTCGGGACATAATAAAGGTCGCGACGCCGCTGGCGATCACCAAGGAGATCGCCAGGGCCTGGCCTTTGATCTCCCATACATCCCGCCACAATTTCCGGTCGATTGCTTTCATCTATTTTTTGGCCCTTATCTATTCCAACACCTCCCCCTTTTTCCAAGGGGGGTAAAACCCAAAAGCGTCATATGATTAAAACCCGCCTCACCAATGAAGAGAGGCGGCCGAGCGCTTCGCCTCATTGGTCAGGATGTCGGCGATCGCGCCGTCGCTGAGATGAATCACCCGATCGGCCATGTCCGCAATCTCCGCATTGTGGGTGATCAAAACGGTCGCCGTGCCCAACTCCCGGTTCACACGTTCCAATGCCTCCAACACGACAATACCCGTGGCCAAATCGAGCGCGCCGGTCGGTTCATCGCACAACAAAACGGCCGGACGCTTGGCGATAGCGCGGGCGATCGCCACCCGCTGCTGTTCCCCGCCAGACAATTGGGCCGGAAAATGATTCATGCGCTGGGCCAAACCAACAATGTCGAGCGCCGCTTCCGGCGGCATCGGCGCTTCGGCGATCTCCGTCACGATGGATACATTTTCGCGAGCCGTGAGACTGGGAATGAGATTATAAAACTGAAAAACAAAACCGATGTGAAAACGCCGAAAATCGGTCAGTTCCCGATCCGTCGCCTTCGTCAAGTCGCGGCCATGATAGCTTACATGACCGGCCGTCGCGGTATCCAGGCCCCCGAGGATGTTCAGCAGCGTGGATTTACCGCTGCCGGAAGCCCCCAGCAACACGATTAATTCCCCGGCGAAGAGATCCAGATCCACCCCACGCAAGGCATCGACCTTCACCTCCCCCATATCGTAGACCTTGGTGAGGCCCCGCGCCCGAAAAACGATGTTTTCCTGCGTTTTGGTTTCGCTTGCTTCAGTCATCCCTACCGTAAAGCATACTTATTTTGTATGAATTGTATCAACTTCTACAGGCATTTTGGCACTGCCACTGGGGAGAATCAAGTCGAAGGACAATCGTCCGTATAGGATGTCTTTAGAATGTTCATGCCATATTAAACGCACCAGAGGGCAGTAAGGGGTAAGGCCGTCATCTTTTCTCCAAATGAAATAGTCTGATCACCGGTATAGAAGAGCACGCCTCGAACAAAACGCGCTCCGGCATCCTCAGCCAGTGCAGAAAGGCCTGAGAAATCTTTTTTTGTCACCGTTGACGATGCCTTCACTTCGACGCCGACCAGCGACCCGTTAAAACCGTTTTCCAGAACGATATCGACTTCACGTCCGGTTGTTGTGCGGTAATGATACAACGCTACGCGCATCTCTGACCAGGTCGCTTGCTTGCGCAATTCAGCCGCGACAAAAGATTCTAAGAGATGTCCGAATAGTGTTGGGTCAACAGTCAGACGCGGTCGGGACACACCGCTTAAATAGGCTGTCAGTCCGGTGTCCAGCAGATGAATCTTGGCGGACTTGACCAAGCGTTTACCTGGGTTTGCATGCCATGCGGGCAGGGGCTGCAACAGAAAGGTGGCTTCCAAAAGACTGAGGTAGCGCTTCAAGGTGGTGTGCGGGATGCCTGTGCTCCTTGATAATTCGGACATATTCATCAATCCTCCCACACGTGCAGCCAGCAACGACAGCAATCGGGGCATTTCGGTGATGCCGGAGATAAACGCCAAATCACGCACATCGCGTTGAAGGATGGCCGTGATATAGGCGCCAAACCACGCGTCACGTCTTTTGCCGTCGGCGCGCTGAACCGCCTCCGGATAACCACCGGTCGTCACAAAGCTTGTCAAGTCGTGTGAGACGTCTGCCACCAAACTCGGTAATTTACTTGCGAAGATGCTATCGACAAAGTGCTCTTTGCGTCCCAAGCATTCACCCTTTGACAGCGGCCAGAGCGTGGCAATTTCCATCCGGCCCGCGAGCGATTCAGAGACCTTTGGCAGCATCCGAACATTCGCCGACCCGGTGAGCAAAAACCGACCCGGTCGTCGGTCGGCATCCACCAGCACTTTAATTACCGGAAAAAGGGCAGGCGATTTTTGTACTTCGTCAATCACCACCCTCTGCCCCATCCCTTTCAAAAATCCGAGAGGGTCTGAAACCGCCGCGGCGAGTGTAGTTGCGTCATCCAGAGTTGCATAGGTCGCGTTCAGTTTCTCGGCAAGCAGGGTGACCAGCGTGCTTTTACCGGTTTGACGGGCGCCATTGAGCAGAACGACAGGCGTGTCGGTGAGTGCTTCGAGTAATTTATCCTCGACATTTCGCGCGTACATGACAATATTTTAACCATTAAGTGGTGAATATTCAACAGAAAAAGCTGGGTAGTGACTCAGTTTGGATCAGAAGGAAGTGATCGTTAAGGCTGTTATTCCCGCGTAGGCGGGAATCCGGAAAAGCGAAGCGCCGGGAATCCCTTTATTCGGACGGAAGCGATTTTTCTGCTGCTTTTGGACCCTTCATCCCGATGATTTTCGCGACCAGTTCGCACCGGCGGTGGACCTTGGCCTTTTCGTAGATATGGCGGAGGTGGTCCTTCACGGTCTGCTCGCAGATAAAGAGGGCTGCGGCGATCTCCCGATTGGTATAGCCGCGAATCACCAGGATCGCCACCTCCCGCTCCCTCGGGCTGAGGCCGTATTTGATGAGCACCGGATTAAAATCCTGCTCGCAGGGCAGGGCCTCCAAAAAGATCAGCTTCCCCCTGCCGCAGTCGTTCGGAGTCGTCCGTACGCGGAATAGACCGGCCTCGCTTTGAAACAGCGTGGGGCCTTCCCGCTGCCGCGGATCTGGGATCTCCGCGATCGGTTTTCCATTGAGGGCGCGCCGCGCCGCCGGATTCATGGAGATGATCTTGCCCTCTGGGCTGACGGCGATCAGGCCGACGCCTTGAAGGGACGAAAGGGTTTCGTGGAGTTGGATGCGGTGCAGGGCGTGGGAGAGGTGGGGAAAGACGAGATCGGCGAATTGTTTTTCACGCGCCGAAAAGGGCCGGTCGTTTTTTTGGCGATGAAGGCCGACGGCGGCCACCGGGTCCCCCTGCGGCCACAAAAAGCACCCATGACGTAGAAAATCGGAAAGGTCGCCAAGAAGTCTAGATTAAATTCCGAGGCGGCGAGACGCGGCGCGGGCAGGACCTCGGAGTTTTGCATCACCTTGTTTACTTCACCTTGCCAGCCAGTGATGATCGGGTCAATCCGGTTGTAGTAGTTGACCCAGGGGATGGCGCTGTCGGACGGAATATGGTAGGCGATCGGCCCCGGAAACTGAAAGTTCTGCGTTTTGGGATCGATGGGGAGGTAGACGCCGCTGGAGATGCCGATCAGCTTGTCCACCTCCCGGAATACCGTCTGCATCAGGGCCTGCTTATTGGCGCAGGTGGAAACCAGATCGATGATCTTCAGAACGCCCTTGAGATCGTGAGCGAATAAATCCATCGGCAGCCTCTGCGTCGAATCGTCCACATGAGTTGGCGTGATGAGATTTAATTTTAAGGGATGGCCGAAAAATATCCTACTTTCGTGGGATTGTCAAATGGAACTTCCGCTTAGTTAAATTACAGAGTATTCACTTCATGGCTCAACAGTTCACGAGGAGGGTAAGATGAAGCGCGCAAAGTTGAACACATCGTTGATGATGATTTTATTCAATATTATTGTGATCTATGGCGGTCACTCTTCTGCTTTCGCGGGGACTTGGGAAACCAAAACCCCAATGCCGACCGGCCGGTTTGGCATGGCCTCCGGCGTAGTCAACGGAAAAATCTATACTGCTGGAGGTTTCTGTTGTGTTCCTCATACACGGATGACTGTGAATGAAGAATACGATCCTGTGACGGACACGTGGACCACCAAAGCCCCTATGCCGACACAACGAGGTGACTTATCAGGGGGAAGCCTTAACGGCCTTTTCTATGCGGTCGGCGGGAGCGGCCCCTTCTGCTGCTCCTCTGCACATGAGGCCTATGATCCGGTCACGGATACATGGTCCATAAGGGCCCCCATGTTGACGCCGCGGCGTGCATTATCCGTCGCGTCTGTCGGAGGGCTCTTGTATGCCATCGGCGGATTTATCGATCCCACTGGTGGACATCGGTCGGAGACTGAATCCTATGATCCTGCAACAAACACATGGAGTACGAAGGCCCCCATGCCGACGGGACGCTCCCACATGGGATTGGCCGAAATCAATGGAAAGCTCTGCGCGGTTGGAGGAGCTAACAATTTAGGGTCTCTTTCTATCCTAGAGGTCTACGACCCTGCGACAGATAGCTGGACAACTAAGGCGCCCATGCCGACACCTCGGGGTGGTTTAACCGTCGGCCTCATAAACAACAAACTCTATGTCGTGGGAGGCGCGCAGAATTTTGCGCCTTCACCAACTGTTAATTTCTTAAACACAGTTGAGGTTTATGATCCGGCTACCGATACCTGGAGCACCGAGGCCCCCATACCGACCATACGCCCCGGTTCAGCAGGGCAAGTCGTCAATGATGTACTTTATGTGATGGGTGGGGCCGATCCTTCGAGTACACCCTTAAACGTCGTCGAAGCCTTTTCAGTAAACCGCTCCCCCCTTGCCAACGCGGGCTTGGATCAAACGGTGCATCCGGGGACCCTCGTTACGCTGGACGGCTCCGGCAGCGCCGATCCGGACGGAAACGTCCCCCTCAGCTATGCCTGGTCGATGACCGCCAAGCCCACCGAGAGCACTGCGACCCTGGCCAATCCGACCGGCGTCTTTCCCACGTTTACGCCCGATCTGCTGGGGAATTATACAGTGGAGCTGGTCGTGACAGACAGCCTGGGTCTCGCGAGCCCGCCGGATCAGGTAGTGGTCAGCACCTTCAATTCCGCGCCCATTGCGGATGCCGGACCGGACCAGGCCATCATCGCCCTCGGCACAATGGTTCAGCTGGACGGCAGCCTGAGTGACGATGAAGATGGTGATCCCATCACCTTCTCTTGGTCGATCAGCGCAAAACCGGCAGGGAGCGCCGCCGTCCTGAACGATCCGACCTTGATCGGGCCAAGTTTTGTGGCCGATGTGCAGGGCAGCTATGTCGTCACGCTGGTGGTCACGGACAGCTTCGGAGCGGTGAGCGCCCCCGATACGGTCACGATCAGCTTCCAGAATGTGAAGCCGGTCGCCGATGCCGGGAACAATCAGGCAGCCGTCGTTGGGGACACCGTCTTTATGGACGGAAGCGGCAGTTCGGACGCCAACGGCGACCCGCTCACCTACAACTGGAGCATCGTCTCCGCCCCCATCGGGAGCGCGGCGGCCTTGAGCGATCCGACGCTGGCTCAGACGACCTTGATTCCCGATGTGCCCGGCACCTACGTAGTGGGCCTGACCGTCAACGACGGGTTCATCAACAGCGATCCGGACACGATCACGATCACGGCCGTCTCCGTCCAAGACCAGGCGACGTTGTTACTGACACAGGCCATCGACGCGACGAACGGACTTGATGACAATGTGTTCAAGGGGGAGAAGAAACGAAAGGATAACCTTACCAAGAAGATGGGGCAGGCCATCGAAAAGGTCGCGAAGGGCGACTATCTGGAAGCCGTCGAGAAGATCGACTCCATCCTCAACAAGATGGACGGCTGCGCCACCGGCGGCGCGCCCGACTCGAACGACAAGATCCTCACCTGTACGGCCCAAGCCCAGGTGTACCCCTTGCTCATACAGGCACGTGGTTATTTGTTGACACTCTTGTAGGGCGCGTCATGTGACAAGAAAGGAAGGGTTGATTTTCCAGTTGAACCCGGCAAGTTACGATTTTGCCGGGTTCGTTGCATTCCACGGTCTTTGGTTGAATGCGTGACCGGTCGACGGATCGAAGTAGAAGTAACTGAGAAATCCATATCACGAACCTTGTCCCGAATAAAGTGAGTGAGCTTTGAGGGATCTTGAAGATCTCTCCCATTGGTCGAGACAAGGATTTCTCCCTTCGGTCGAAATGACAAGTCTTGGGAGGTAAACCATCGAACAAGATGAAAAGCCTGTCCTTGCATGTGGATTTATTCGCTTAAGCCCATCACCTTGGCGCTCAACTGGCCTCTTTTGTGGATGCCCGTGATTTCGTAGATCCGGCGAAGGTGGTCCTTGACGGTTTGCTCGGTGATAAACAAGCGCTCCGCAATGTCTTGATTGGACAGTCCGCGAATCACCCAGGCAGCAACCTCTCTCTGCCGCTTGCTCAAAGGAAAAGCAGAAAGCCCGGCGTCAAGCATTCTTTTTGGAGGAAGGGGTTCCAGAAAAACGATTTTCTCCATCGCATCCCAAAGTATCGCCCCTGTTTTCACGCTGTAAAAAACTTTCCCGTTGTTGAAGAATGCAGGTGCGGCGCTGATGCCGGGTTCGGGAATGGCCGCAATCTCCCGGCCATTGAGCGCGGCTTCGGCGGCAGGATTCATTTTTAAAGGCTGCCCATCCTTTCCAACGAGAATCACGCCGACTTCACCCGATTGGTGTTCCACCAGCAATCCAATGTGATGGATGGCCCTTGAAAGATGCGGTGCGATGAGATGTCAGTGGGGGCCGAAAAACATGAAAATCTTTACACCCGTCTTGGAAAAGAGATAAAGTGAAGACATGAAGAAACACAACCGTCTATGGATCGCCGTCATTGCATTTTCGCTGATTATGGGGCCCGGTGTCGCTTGTGCCGGCGAAACCCGAATCCATATTCAATGGAGTATCGGCGGCGCCGCCGTCATTGGAGGCGGCATCCTGTGGTGGAAGATCACACATCGAACCCGGGTTTCACAGAGCCAACAAACACCGCCCACCGCCGACAAACACGCCGTCCTTCCTCATAACAAGACAGATCGGACCCGGGCATTGTCCTCTCATCACAGAGAAGCAGGGACCAACCGGCCAAACCCGCCGATGCCCTTCCATATCCCGTTATTCGTCTTCAGGTGGTGAGAAGGCCGCCGTTATTTCCCCTGCCGCTCATTGGACTGCCACCATCAATTCAACGCCGCATCTTTCCAGTACTTGGTGCCTTTGACCGTGGCCTGAAGCGCCAAGCCGCTCTCCGTCAACTGATAGATCGTGATATTGTCCACCGTTACCTCACCGCCGACCGCCCCACCCTTGTCTCCCGCTTTGGCAACCGCATCGGCCTGAACGCCAAAGGTCCAGCCATGCTCCACAAAGCGATTCATGGTCTCCTTGTCATGAAAGATGAATACGACGCGGAAGTCCTTCAAACCAAGGCCCGGGCCGATACCGGCCTCACCCATCTTCATATAGGTGTGCTTGCCGGTCTTATTATTTTTGACGACGCCATAGCCGCCCCCGAAACTGAGAAAAATGATTTTTATATTCGCATTGCTGAAGACGGCATAACCCGGGGCGCTCTTGATTTGAGATCGGACATCCGGTTTCAGTTTGTAAAGATCCGATAGCACGTCATTCTTCATAGAGAGAATCGACTGACGCTGATCCGCCTGCGTGTTGCTGCCGGTGGTCGCACATCCCCAAACGGTGAATGCCAAAATCATAAAAACAATTGTCGATAAACGATTCATACACATCCTTTATTCAGTATTCGAAGATTGACGGATAATTTTTTCTGGAAACGCATTCCAAATATGGGGTCTTACCGACCTCCAAAAAGTAAAGATGTCCTCACAATCATATTGTCCCAACATGATTTTAGTCAAATAAACCAAGACCTGACGATTAAAGAATAAATACAAGAAGTCTTTCAATAAAGCATGAATCACTTCCTACCCTCCCCGTTCTACCAGATCATCCGATTCGAAATTTATTCACAGATCTTGACATTCAACTCGCCGATTCGGTTTCGAATGCATGGTTATCCAGCACCCGCTTCACCCAGGGCAATAGCAGGTAGGCCGGAAAGGCCAGGAAAAAGGTGAGAAGAAAGTAGGGGGCGTAGCCGAGCGCCTCGGCGCCGAATCCGCCGGCCCATCCGGCAAAGGAACGGCTCAGGGCAAAGACCGAGGAGAGCAGGGCATACTCCGTTGCGGAGTGTTTTTTATTGACGATGGCCATCAAGAAGGCCAGGAAGGCCGCGGTGCCGAGCCCGCCCGTAAACGATTCGATCCCACTGGCGGCATAAACGAGGGCCTTGTGCTGAAATGGAATCAACGCCCCGGCCGCATGAAGAGGAAGCACCGATGCGGCAAGGGCGTAGCCAAGATTGGAAACCGCCTGGAAGAGACCCAGCAACCAGAGCGATTTAAAGATATTGGTCCGATCGGTAAACCATCCGCCGGCGAGACCGCCCAAGATCGAAAGACCGAGGCCGATGTTCACCGAAACGAAACCGATTTCCTTGGCCGTAAATCCGGCATCGACCCAAAAGGGTTTGATCATAAACCCCATCGAGCTGTCCGCCAGTTTAAAAGTGAGGATAAAGAGGATCACCGGCCCAAAAGAGGGTCGTTGAATCATGGACATCAAGGTGCCGAACATCGGACCTTGGGTAAACGCCGCAAGTGAGCGTTTTTGATTTGAAGCGTCTTTTCCTCGGTCGATGACGACACCGGCCACAAACAGCAATCCCGCAAATCCGAAAGACGCCACCCAAAAGTAGGGAAAGCCGTCGGACCAGTGAGTGGCATTGTTGATCAACCAAAGCGTACCCAAGAAAAAAAGCAGCAAGGTTCCTAAAGCGGGTGGGTATCGCACGATTCCATTAAGTTCATCCAAAAGTTTGACCGATTTTCCGACGCTTTGGCTCTGCTCTTTTGGGGCGCGAAGGCAGACCGTTCCGGAGAAGCAGAGCAGTGCAGCCGTCGTCAGATAAGCGCCTGACCAACGAATCGTATCGCTCAACATCAGGATAAAGCCGGAGGCCAACATCCCGACACGGTAGAAACCGATCCGAAGGCCGTTGGCCAAGCCGAGCTCGTCCCGCTTTAAAAATTCGATCGTATAGCCATCGATGGCGATGTCGTTGGTGGCCGAGAGTAGTGTGAAGCAACCGACCGCAAACCAGACCCAGGGTCCGAAACCGGAGGCGATCGCAAAAACCAGCATCACGAGGCCCATCGATACATCGACCGTAAACATCCATCGCCGGTGATGGCGGTAATGATCGACGGCGGGCGCCCAAAGGAACTTGAGGGTCCAGGAAAGCCCCAGCAGGCTTAAGAACCCAATCTCCGAAAGCGCGATCCCCTGCTGCCGGAACTGCACGGGGAAAAGATCGTAAAAAACCCCCAGCGGAAATCCCTCTGAGAAGTAAAGAATCGCCACCCAGAACATCTTCGATTTTAGAAGTTTTCCCTCGGCAGTCAAGCCACAAATCCTTATCGTTTAGACACATCCGCGAACAAGCCGTTGCCGCATCAGTAACTATATCATTTATGGAAAGCGATGATGTGCTTGAATTTAAAAAAAAGGTCGCGGAGACAAGGGCCTCGTTATCATTCGGCCCACATGATTTTCGGTCCGAAAAAATTCAATCCGATGCAGATACCGGTGGCGCGTTTCCTGCCTCGATCGCCGCGCGGTGAATATTCACTTTAAGAAACACCGTCAATCCAAGCACAAAGAAGACGACCAGCGAAAACAAGGCAATACGGTAACTCCCCGTATACTGAAAGGCCAAGCCGAAGAGCAGCGGGCCCAACCAGCTGGTGCCCCGTTCGCTGACTTCATATAAGCTGAAATACTCGGCTTCACAGCCCTGGGGGATCATCAGAGAATAGACCGATCGGCTGAGCGCCTGGCTGCCGCCCAGCACCATCGCAATGACGGCCGCCAAAATAACGAATTGCAAGGTGGATTCCAAAAAACCGGCGGCATAAATCAAGATGCCGATCCAGATGAGCAGGCTGACGATAATGGCACGTTTCGTATTAATCGCCGCCGCGACATATTCGAAAAATATCGCCCCGAAAAAGGCGACGAATTGGACCATCAGTATGATCGCCGTCAATGTCGAGATCGGGATGCCGAGCGCCTCCTGACCAAATTGAGACGAAAGGGCGATGACGGTTTGTATTCCATCGTTGTATAAAAGATAGGCTCCCAGAAAGCGCAGTGTTTGCGGATATCTTCGACAGTTTAAAAGCGTGTGCCGCAGTTGCGAAAATCCGATGGTCAAATAATGATTTCCGGACGGCAATGCTTTGATCGGCCTCCGCGTCTTGAGCCGGGCCAATGGAATGAGCGTAAAAATGGCCCACCAGGTCCCGGCCGACGCCAAACTGATCCGCACCGCCTCCGATGTTGTCAGCCCCAGATCGCCGGCAAGGGAGACCAGTACGAGATTCATGGCAAGGAGGAGGCCGCCGCCCAAGTAGCCCATCGCCCAACCACGTGAGGAAACACGATTGCGTTCGTTCGGTGCAGCGATCTCGGGCAGGAAAGCGTTATAGAAAACAAGAGATGCGCCGAAACTGAGATTGGCGATTAAGAAGAGGAGTGCGCCGAAGAGGTAATTCGTCCCATCGAGATAATAAAAACCCATCGTCGAAAACGCACCGAGATAGGCAAACAGGCCGAGCATCTCTTTCTTTCGATGCGAATAATCCGCCAACCCACCCAGAATCGGCAAAAAGATCACTTGCGTCAGAACCGATATCGAAACGACATAAGGGAAAAACGATCCGGCTTTGATGCCGAGTCCCAATGGGGCAATCTCACCCCGTGAATCGGCCGCGGCCTTGGCGATGGTGGTGAGATAAGGACCTAAAAAGACGGTGACGACACTGGTGGCAAAAGCGGAGTTGGCCCAGTCGTAAAAATACCAACCGACCCGTTCACGCGGGTCGCCAAAGAGAGGACCCTCGGCCCCTGCACCCTGCCCGGGTAAGCTAGGATTGGTCATTTAATTTCGGCCGGAGAAATGCTATACACCAAGCGACCAGAATCGGTCCTTAAGTGATGTAGGTCTTAATGTAGCGATGTACCATGAATACAACAATGCCAGCGACACCGACGATGTAAATGGAAAAGAGCCAAAATACCAATTGGCGATCCCTAAAAAAAACAAAACCGATATAGAGCGCACCAATGGTACCCACGGTGCATATAAAAACGGCCATTGCAAAAATGAGTTTTCCCTTTCTCGAGAGCATCTTTTTTCCTCAGGAAAAACGGAAGGATTATTTCACAGGTCCCGCATTATTTTCAAGTCCCCAAAATACGGATTTTGCCTTGACAAACAAACCCGCTTCCTTTAGATCTCTTACTTCTGCACGAAAGACAAGATCGGCACGTAAGGAACCGAAAACCAAGTCACCTATATCGCGACATGCATATCATTTAACAGGCTCCCAATTAAGAGGATCGCACATCACCGAACAACCGGATCAATGGGAAAGCAGCATACAAAAATAAACAAACGGATGCGATCATTCATTCAAGAGCAAAAGCTGTTTTTTGTCGCAACGGCCGCATCCGAAGGAACCGTCAATCTCTCCCCGAAAGGGATGGATACCTTTCGAATCGTCGGAGAAAAAACCGTTTATTGGTAGAATTTGACCGGCAGCGGAAACGAGACGGCCGCGCATTTAATCGAAGACAAGCGAATGACCTTGATGTTTTGCGCCTTCAAAGGAAACCCCTTGATCCTCCGCTTGTATGGCCGCGCAAAGGCCATTCATCCAAGCGACCTTCAATGGGAAAAATATATCAATCGTTTTCCAAACATCCCCGGCGCGCGTCAGATCATCAAAGTGTCGGTGGACTTGATTCAAACGTCCTGCGGCATGGGCGTTCCCATATTTCAATTCAAGAGGGATCGGGACGAATTATATAACTGGGCCAAAGAAAAAGGCGATGAAGGCATCAAAAAATATTGGGAGGAAAAGAACCGATATAGCCTGGATGGCACACCTACCCGGATCGGCCACTCGAAAAACATCGACAGATCCAAATAGGATACGAATCAAGCCTTAAATACCGCTCTGTTGTTCGTGGAAGAAGCATTGGAATCCTGTCATCGCAGCCTTGGTGCATCCATCATGGCGTCAAAACATCGAGAGGGAGAAATATCCTCCGTTGTAAAAAGAATGGAGAAGGATTGCGGGCACCACGCTTTGGTATCGATCTCGAAAACCACCGAATATCAGCGAGGGAACCGCAACCGAAAAAGCCCACAAAGGAGGATGGAAAAAGAAATGAAAAAAAACGAACAACGCCGTCGTGATCCCATTGGCGCCGCTGATTCCACATCGCCTTGCACGTCCCGTTTTATACTGCAAAAACAGGGGTTGTAGCAATCCTCTGAACAACCCTTCCTCGACGATGGGGTAAAAACCCGCCAGCCAAAGCAAGCGCGGCCAGAGAGCCGAACCGTCCCCCATGTTAATTTGCTCCGCTCCTAAAACGGTCAGTGCCCACCAAAAGGCCGGACCCGACAGAACGGCTATCCAGAAAGCGCGATCGCGACTCAAACGTTTCAGCATTTCTTTTCTTACGAAGGAAGTCCGCATTGGAATCATTGAATCGAACCCGAGGGATTGAATGTGGGATCGTTTGCCCTTAGAAGACAAAGGCCTGTGTTCCCCTTGTTGGGAAAACACAGGCCCGATTCACACCGCCCCCGCTGAAGACCTATTTTAGAATGTGCATTTCGACGCGTCGATTGGCTGCGCGGCCCTGCACCAAGGCGTTGTCTGAAATCGGCTTGTCGAAACCATAACCCTTCGCGATCATTCGACTGGCTGAAATACCCTGTCCGATTAGATAATTCCGTACTTCTTCCGCCCGGCGTTGCGAGAGATTCAAATTATAGCGCCGGCTGCCCCGTTCGTCCGCATGCCCCGCAATTTCGATTTTAAGCTCCGGATGCCGATTCAATATGTTCCTTACACGATTCAAAGCCTGCTGAGAATGGCTGATCAATTCCGCGGAATCGGTCGCGAAGGTCACGCCTTCCAACACGATCACTTCTTTTAATTGACACCCGCTCTCGTCCACCTTCTCATCCGGTCCGGTGTTGGGACAGTGGTCCAGACTGTTGACAATTCCATCCGCGTCTTCGTCTCGCTCGCAGCCTTTTTCGTTAACAACGCTGCCGGCAGCGCTGTTCGGACAAGCATCCACCGAATCGAGAACGGCATCGCCGTCACTGTCTAAGGCACAGCCTTTCCCGTCGACATCGACATCCACACCCATGTCCGTATTCAGGCAAAGATCCAAGGAATCGCGAACGCCGTCGCCGTCATGATCCAACGCAGCGAGCATGGGCAACCCCGATTCCATTTTTGTTTTCCGACCGCCAAAACGTTTTAGTAGATAAAAACCAATGAGCCGGGCGTCTTCATCATAAAAATCGACGTCGGCGCGCAGCGCAAAGCCGTTTCGGAAGCCATACTCAAGACCGGCGCCGAACAAAATGTGGTGGTCATTGTCGCGCTCGAAGGGCAAGTTGGATCGATTTTTCATGCGTCCCAGTCCGAGACGCCCAAAAGCTCCCCATCCCGCATGAGAAACCTCCTGTTTATAAAAATAGTAAAGGATACTGGCACCGAAACTCCGGTACTTGATATCCCCATTCGGCGTCCTGATTTCCGCCTTACCCAGACGGGAATAGTAGCCTTCCAGTGTCAGCCGTTCCGTAAAATCATAACCCCCAAATAATTTGATGCCGACATCACTCGAATCCCCGACCCGACTCGTTCCGCCCGTTTCCGGATCCAATTCCGAAAATCCGGCGCCGACACCCACATACCATGGAGACCATTCCAATTCCGTTTCAGCTAGCGCGGACGCCGCACAGATCAGCACACCTAACAAGGCCGTACCGATGATGGTCGGTTTTTTACTTTTCATCCCGAGCCTTTTGAATATCGCCCATATCGTTCTCCCTTCGAATCAAGCCGAAAAATAAAAGTGCGAGTAAGATCAAAAAAGTCGGATCGAATCCCGTCGCCGATCCAAGCGTACAACCCCCAAAGCCTTTTACACCCGTTTGTATGGAAAAACCGGTGGACGGATCTGGAAATCCTCCCGGAACGCCAATGGGCGGTGCGCCGGCGCTGCCGCCGCCAGACGCGCCGACCGGCACGCCGTTTTCATCAACATTCGGCGGATTCCCGCTCCCCAAAATCCCGTCGTTGTCGGGGTCGCTGCCGCCGGCCTCGATCACGTCGTTGATCCCATCGCCGTCGCTGTCGAGATCCCGGAAATCGGGCAAGCCATCGCCATCCGTATCGGCCGGTCTGTCGGGAATGCCGTCGCCGTTAAAATCGACCGCTCCGGATTCCGGAGCGGTCTCTAAGGCATCGGCAATACCGTTCCCGCCCACCGGATGCGCGGGATCGATTCGGCCGTCGCCGTCCGTGTCCAATGCGGAGTGAATGGCAGGATCGATCCCCGCTTCGTGAAGGTCAAAGATACCGTCATTGTCGGAGTCCAAGTCGCGGCTGTCCGGTATCCCGTCACCATCCGCGTCGACCAGGCCATCCCCTTCATCGCTGTCCGGAATGCCGTCGCCGTCCGTATCCAAGTCGACATCGTCCGAAACCCCATCGCCGTCGAGGTCGTCGTTGTCTAAGAAATTCGGAATGCCGTCGCCGTCGGCATCGCCGGTGCCTTCAAGACCGTCACCAAGGCCATCGTTGTCGCTGTCCCCATCCTGAAAATTCGGTACGCCGTCGCCGTCCCGGTCCCCCGGAACGAGCGATCCACCCACGGGCACACCGTTGGCATCCACTCCGACCGGACTGTTTCCGAGCGCCCCGTCGTTGTCGGGGTCGCTGCCGCCGGCCTCGATCACGTCGTTGATCCCATCGCCGTCGCTGTCGAGATCCCGGAAATCGGGCAAGCCATCGCCATCCGTATCGGCCGGTCTGTCGGGAATGCCGTCGCCGTTAAAATCGACCGCTCCGGATTCCGGAGCGGTCTCTAAGATATCGACGAGTCCATTGGCGCCAACGGCATTGACGGGGTCGACACGACCATTGTTATCGGCATCCAACAAAGAAATTGGGACAAAACGGACGCCGGCTTCATTGAGGTCGCCAATGCCGTCATTATCGGCATCCAAATCGCGGCTGTCCGGTATACCGTCGTCGTCCGTGTCGATCAGGTTATCTCCTTCATCGATGTCGGGAATGCCGTCGCCGTCCGTATCCAAGTCGACATCGTCCGAAACACCATCGCCATCGAGATCGCCGGTCAGGCAAGCAACACTATTCATATCGGGGACACAGGGATTGAGATTTTGTGGATCGTTCTGATCGACAACTCCGTCCTTGTCGCTGTCGTTCTTAAAGGATTCCAAGGCGTCGATGGCACCGTCTCCGTCGCTGTCGGCAGGATTATTTACATCACCCACTTCCATACCGTCGTTGATGCCGTCGCCATCGGTATCGGAATTATTCGGATCGGTCCCCAGCAAGGCTTCCTGGGCATTCGTCAGGCCGTCTTTGTCTCCGTCTTTACAATCATCTTCATGTTCATCGTCGTGATCATCATCGTCATCATCGTCGTGATCATCATCGTCTTCGCAGTCGTCGTCACCCCCATGAGCGAATACAAACGGCACCCCTAACTCCACCGGCAAGAACCGCAACACTTCCCCAGAAGGCAACAGGAGAAAAAACGAAAAAATAATATTTAAAATACCGCGCGAAATACTCATTGAACGTTCCCCTTTATGAAAAATGTCGTCACCATCGTAAACAAGTAAAGTGATAGCGTCAACAAACCTTGTAGAACCTTTGGCGCCGGATGACGGTCACCTCTGCACCTTCAAAGATGTGTTCCTGCCCCCAAATTAGGATCTAAATCCCGCCAACCTTTTATGAAGACCGGATAACGACGCTGAGAATTATTTATAATTTATAAAATATAGGGAATAATTACTACATAATAAAAAAGCTTTTGTCAACCGATATTTTTTCCACTGGTTTATAAATCGTCAAAGGACGTCGGAATAAAGGGCGGCGGCGGGTCATTTAGCGTTGTCAGCAAATCCGTTTGATGAGAAAAACCAGAGGCATGATGCG
Source organism: Nitrospiria bacterium (assembly GCA_046756925.1). Lineage (GTDB taxonomy): Bacteria > Nitrospirota > Nitrospiria > SBBL01 > JAADHI01 > JAJDBU01. The sequence continues at coordinate 25,396 of JBHHXH010000009.1, read as the reverse complement.
GGTTTGACAATCATCGAAAGGTCAACAGATAATGTCCTACCCTAAGGATCGCCTTGTAACGACCAGAACCATGTGGACATAAAATGGCAAAACCCCCTATCTTTTTAACGCGGACCCTCCACGAGAAGATCATGAATGAACTGAGCGAACGCTTCGACCTCCGTTACGAGCGATCCGACCGAAGCCTGGAGAAAGACGCCATTAAAAAAGGCCTTCGGGACAGTGAGGGATTGATCTCCATGTTGAGCGATCCCATCGATCGAGAGGTCATCGAAGCCGGCAACCGCTTAAAGATCATCGCCAACTACGCCGTCGGCTATAACAACATCGACCTCCTCGCCGCCAAAGAGCGGAGTATCGCCGTCACGAACACGCCGGGCGTCCTCACGGAAACGACGGCGGATTTAAGCTGGGCGCTATTAACAGCCGTGGCCAGACGCATCCCCGAAGCCGACCGTTGGGTGCGTGACGGAAAATGGCAGGGCTGGGCGCCCACCGAACTACTGGGTCACGATATCCACAATAAAACCCTCGGCATCATCGGCATGGGGCGCATCGGGCAAGCCGTCGCACGCAGGGCCGGCGGTTTTTCGATGCGCGTGATTTATACCAGCCGGACACGCCGAAGCGATATCGAAACATCTCTTGGAATACATTGCGTCTCCTTGGATGAACTCTTGCGCACATCGGATTTTGTATCCCTTCATCTTCCCTTAACCGATGCATCCACCCATCTAATCGACCGTAGGGCCTTTCAAAAAATGAAAACGGGCGCATTCTTAATCAATACCGCACGGGGACCCATCGTCGACGAAAACGCCTTGGTCGATGCGCTGATGGACGGAGACATTGCAGGTGCGGGATTGGATGTCTACGAAAATGAACCGGAGATCACCCAGAAACTCCTTCGAATGGACAATGTCGTCGCCCTCCCCCATATCGGATCGGCCTCCCACGAAACGAGAGTGGCCATGGGGAAGCGGGTTCTGGAGAATCTGATCGCCTTGTTCTCCAATCGCCGTCCGCCGAATATGGTCAACTAAGACCGGAGACGCAACATCGAATCCCAAAGGCTTTCGATCGATCCTTCAAAAGGCATCAAGCGATCCTGCAAAAAGCATCAAGTACCCAACCATGAATATTTTTTTGGCTCGCATTTCAATCGGGCATGGCGACGGCCAGCGGGTCCGGTAGATTGAAAACCGGATAGGATTGGCTTGCATGTCCATGTCAAACCCGCTCCCATCGCCCTGCCTTCCGCGAGCATATTCGGATCCGACGATTTTCTGTTCAACAGTCCTTGGACGAAAATCTTGGTCAAGGCTCATGAAGTGGATGAGGGTTTTGCGCGCTCTGAGAGCTCGGCCAAGATTTGAAGGGCCTCGATGGGGGTCAGACGGTTTGGATCGATCTCTCTTAAGGATTCGATGACGGGATGTTCAGGCCATCTCTCTCGGATCGGCGCCCCGGCGCCAGGAAGGACCGGAGAAAAAAGATCACCCTGCCCCGTCGGATTCGACACCGCGGCGTTCGCCAATTGCGTGCTCAACGGCGATCCCATGGCTTTTTCCTCCAATGCTTTTAAGACCGCCTTGGATCGATCGACGATCTCCGGAGGCAGGCCTGCCAGCCGTCCGACCTGAATCCCGTAACTCTTATCGGAACCGCCGGGGACCATTTTCCTTAAAAAAACGATCTCTTCGCCCCACTCCCGAACCAGCACATGGTAGTTTTCGATCCCCTCGTGGATCGCCGCCAGTCCGGTCAACTCGTGATAATGGGTCGCAAAAAGGGTGCGCGCCTTCACGGTGTCATGCACATATTCCGCGATCGCCCAAGCGATGCTGATGCCGTCGAAGGTGCTGGTGCCGCGTCCGATTTCGTCCAACAAGATCAAGCTCCTGGAGGAGGCCATACGGAGAATCTTCGCCATCTCGCACATCTCCACCATGAAGGTGCTCATCCCTTCCGTCAGGGCATCCTGGGCCCCCACACGCGTAAAAACCTGATCCACAACACCGATCGACGCCTCGCGGGCGGGAACGAAGCTCCCCATCTGGGCCATCAACACGATCAAGGCAATCTGCCGCATATAGGTGGATTTCCCCGCCATATTCGGACCGGTTAGGATCAATAAGCGCGCCTCGGGAGAAGAGAGACGGGCATCGTTGGGGATGAAGGCGCCCTTTGTCCCGTAACCTTCCTGCTCCAAGACGGGGTGCCGTCCCTCAACGATATGAATCCCTGCATCCTCGTTCACCTCAGGGCGGCAATAGTTGTTTCGATGGGCCGTCTCCGCCAACCCTGCCAAGAGATCCAACTCGGCAATTTTTTTGGACATCGTCAAAACACACCCTGCGTAAGACGAGAGCTTGGTTCTTACCGCTTCGAATACGCTCTCTTCAAGCGTTTTGATCGCCTCCTGGTTTCCGGAAAGCCTCGCCTCCAACGCATTCAGCTCCGGGGTCGTAAACCGCTCGGCCCGGGTCAGGGTTTGCTTACGAATATAGTCCACCGGCACCTTTTCAAGATGGCTTCCGCTCACCTCGATGTAGTAACCGAATACCCGGTTATAGCGGACCTTAAGCGACTCAATCCCGGTCCGGCAACGCTCTTTCGTTTCGATCTCGGTCAACATCGAACGGCCTTTCCTCTGAAAATCCCGCAATGCGTCCAAGGTGTCCAAGTAACCGGACCGAATCACGCCGCCCTCCTTGACCGAAAAGGGCGGATCCGGAACGATCGCATCGTCGATCAAGCGATAAACCGGCTCCAGATTGTCCCAGGCGCCAAGCAGTTCGGAGATCAGGTCCGGATGCGGCCGGCCGGCCGGCCCCGCGGCGACGCCAAGCATCTCTTTTTCAAGCTCCGGAAGGCGTGCGACGGCGGTCTTCAATCCAATCAGGTCACGCGGTTGAGCTGCACCCAATGAAATCCGTCCGATCAATCGCTGAATATCGACAACACCCTTCAAACGGTTTCGAAGACCCGTTCTGACGGAAAGGTGGTCATAAAAAAAGGCGACGCCGGCCTGCCTTTTTCGGATGTCCTCCGACGCCAGGAGCGGACGGACGATCCATTCCTTCAAAAGCCGCCCGCCCATGGCGGTCATTGTTTCATCGAGGAGATGAAACAATGACCTTCCCTTTTGATCGCCCGACAAGGGTATCAAGTCGAGGTGCCGAAGGGCCAGGGAATCGATTCGCAAAAACCCTTCCGGCCGAATCGGCTGGAGGCTGACGATGTTCCCAAGGGCCATCTTTTGCGTTTGTTGGAGATGGGCAAGCAGGGCCCCGGCGGCGGCGAGAGACAACCGGCCGTCTCCCAAGAACGCAAGGCTGGAGAAATGGAAATGCGCCTTTAAGCAATCTTGCGCGGCCTCTGCCTGGAAAAAGTCCCGAGAAACGAAACGGATGGGACAAGTTGGTAAAAGTGAAGCAAAGTCCGTCCCTTCGTCTCGATAAACCGAGGACAACAGAAGCTCCTTGGGGGCGATTTTCATCAGCTCCCCTTCGACTTCGGTCCAAGGAAGGTCTGAGGCCAGCATTCGGAAGTCGCCGGTTGAGAGGTCCAGGCAGGCGAGTCCCACGTGCTTCGCCCCTTCAAGGCCCGATCGGCGCTCCCACAGAAGGGCGGCCAGGTAGTTATTATCCTTTGCTGAAAGGAGCTCGGGTTCGATGACCGTTCCCGGCGTAATCACCCGAACGACCTCCCGCTTGACAATCCCCTTGGCAGTCGATGGGTCTTCCACCTGCTCGCAAATCGCCACCGATTTTCCCGTCCGAACCAATTTGGCGATATAGGTGGCGGCGGCATGGTAAGGGATGCCGCAAAGCGGGACGGGATCCGTCTTGTTTTTATCCCGCGAGGTCAAGGTAATTTGCAGAATGGATGAAGCCGTCACGGCATCGTCATAAAACATCTCATAGAAATCGCCGACACGAAAGAAGAGAATCGCATCGGCATGTTGAGCCTTGACATTCAAATATTGCTTCATCAAGGGTGTGATTTGCGGCATGAGGGCCTGTCCTTCGATACGCCGGTGTGGACTACGATGGGTCCTTGTGTTCCTTGGGTGTCGCACGCGCCAAGGAAGGCGGATCCGCTTCTTCCTTCAGGCTGCTCGCGCGAACGCGATCAAGATCCATTTCAAGCTGTTCGATCCGTTTCGATTGCTTTCTTCTCGCCAGGACGGATCGAATCCAGCCGGGACAAAAAAACAAGGCCGCAAAAAAAAAGCCGATCAGGAAAGTCACGGTCGCAATCCAATACACCTTCAGCGGATTCGTCTCCATCCCTCCGAAAAAATGAAGGGTGATCATCTGTTCCTGATTGGTGTAACCCGCCGCGAAAAGAAGGGCGAACACGATCAGGATAAAGAGCAATCGGATCATGCGTCTCTCATTGAAAATTCGGTTTGAGCAGTTTATAGGTCTCCTGGATATCCTCCGGAATCACCCGATGCTCGCCGACCACTGTCATGAAGTTCGTATCCCCCTCCCACCGCGGAACCACATGAAAATGGATGTGGTCGTCGATGCCGGCGCCCCCGGCCTTTCCGAGATTAAGACCGATATTGGCCCCTTCGGGGGAAAACGACAAGCGAAGCGCCGTCAACGAGGTCTTCACCATCAACATCAAATCGGAGAGAACGGTATCCGACAAGACTTCCAGGGTATCGACATGCTGATAAGGCGATATCATCAAGTGTCCATTGTTGTATGGATAGAGGTTCATCATGACGAAACCGTGCGCGCCCCGATGAAGAATCAAGTTTTCCGGATCGTTCCGTTCTTTCGGTTTGTCGCAAAGAATGCATCCCACCGGTTTTTCTCCCCTAATATAGTCGATTCTCCAAGGCGCCCAAAACTGCTTCACCGGCCACCTCGAAGCGGAAGTCCGAGCTCGGCCATGATCTTTTGAAGATCTTCCCACACGCGTCGTTTTTCGCCCGGATTTCGGAGCAGATAAGCGGGGTGAAAGGTGGGCATAACCTTGACCCCGTTTAAATCATGAAAACGTCCCCGCATGTCGGAGATGCGCATGGAGGTCGCAAGAAGGGTCTGAGCGGCAAAGGTGCCCAGCGCACAAATTACCGTCGGCCGAATCGCCGCAATTTGTTGATCCAAAAATGGCCGGCATGCCGCAATTTCTTCTTCTTGCGGATTTCGATTGCCCGGAGGACGGCACTTGATGATATTGGCGATATACACCTGCGCCCTCGATAAACCCATGGCCGAAATCATCTTTGTGAGCAACTGGCCTGCCCGTCCGACAAAGGGCTCCCCTTGGCGGTCTTCGTCTTGTCCGGGCCCTTCTCCCACAAAAAAAAGCGAGGCATGTGGATTTCCCGTGCCGAAAACGATATGAGTGCGTGTCGAGGCCAGTTTACAGCGGCGGCAGTCGCCGATCTCCTCCCGAATGACCTCCAAAGCGGATTTCTCCGGAGAGATGGGAGATATCGAAAGGTCCTGCGGCGTGCTCCCTCTCCAAGTGTCAATCCCCTCTTCCTGATACCATCGGATTCGCTCGCTTAATGCCCTTGCAATCACCTGGATCTCTTCCGCGCGATTCATCCATCCTCCCCTGAGGTACCGATGACACTGGAATCGGGAAGACGCCCAATCACCCGCTTGATCCAAGCGGCATGGCTCCCATCCGATCCTTTCAAAATAATGGTCCGCTGGTCCCCTTCCATGCAAACCAGTTGCACCGACACGCGGCCCGCAGGAAGGTGGCCCTGTCCCCGCTCAGCCCATTCCACAGCAATGATCCCCTGACGATCAAGAATGTCCTCCAATCCGACCTCCTCGATTTCCGCCGGGTCGTTGAGACGATAAAGATCGATATGACAGAGGAAACGCCGACCTTCATGAAAATGACAAAGGGTATAGGTCGGGCTGTGTATGGAAGCGCTCTCGATGCCCAGTCCAGCGGCCAACCCTTTGACAAAGAGGGTTTTACCGGCGCCTAAGGGACCGACAAGGCCGAGCAACCCGTCGTCCGGTGCCTCCCTTCCGAATAATGCACCGACATTGAAGGTCTCATCGGCGCCACCACTCCGGATGGAAACGGCCGGCCCAGTCATCAAGCCGGTATCGGACATTTTTCCATCGCCTGGGCGAGATCGACCAATGAACGGACATTTTTCATCACGGCGCTCACCTCCGTATCCGCCGTTCCATCGTAGGGCTTTCCGACCACCAAGGCATCGGGACCCAGCTGCAGGCTGGAGAATTCGTTCAAGGCCGGAAGACGCTCCGACAAACCGGCTCCTTCAAAGATGGCAATGGCCTCCGCTTCATTGTTTGATCGCACTTGGTAGCCTTCCCTGATTTCCGAAAGGGCGGGGCCCGCCGACTTCATCGCTTCCAGCTCGACACGAATCGGCTTGAACATATCGGCTTTCAATAAAAGGAGACTGGTCGGCATATCCGATTGGAGACTGTAAATATAATAAAGGATATGTTTCTTGCCGACCTTCACAACCTTGAAGAACAGATCGAATTGCCTTCCGTCGATTTCACCGCTGAATCTCGGATAGATCAGCCGGTTCTCTTGGATCACTTTTCCGGGAAGACGCACGATCAACTTTTCGAAATTACTTCGAATCCGACTTTTGTCGATCCAAGTATGGATCATCTGGGCGCCGCCGATAACCGCAATGATCATCAAGAAAAATAGCGTTATTTCAAGTTGCATGACCGCTCTGCTCCCTGTAGTTGTTCCTTGATCGCCAAGGGGATTCTTTCGATCAGGTCGGAAGACAGCAAACCGGCTTCCCCCTTGGCTTCCGCCGCCAAATCCCCTGCCGAACCATGCAACGCCACGCCCAGTATCGCGGCCTGGCGCGCCTCCAATCCCTGAGCCAGAAAACCGCCGATGATCCCGGTCAAGGCATCGCCGGCCCCTGCCGTGGCCATACCCGGATTGCCGGTATTGTTGACCCGGAGCGAACCGTCCGGTGTGGCGACGATCGTACGGGCTCCCTTTAAGACCAGTATCACATCGTAGTCCACGGCGAATTGCGCTGCCACAGTCATGCGGTCTTTTTGAATATCGGCGGCGGTCTTGCCGACAAGCCGCCCCATCTCACCCGGATGCGGCGTCAACATCAAAGGACCCCGTTTTCGTTTCAAAATCGCAGGCTCGGTCGCAAGGGCATTGATGCCGTCCGCATCGATCACCATCGGGAGGGACATCGTCGTGATTAAATGCTTTACAAGCTCCACGGTTTCGGGATGTTGAGAAAGGCCGGGGCCGACGGCCAGCGCGCTTTTTCCCTCCACGGCCTCATACAAGCTTTTCTCGCCCGAAAGTGAGAGTGTCCCCTCAGGGGTTTCGGGAAGCGGGAGGGTCATGGACTCCAAGGCGGCCATGTGTCCCAAAGCGTCCAGCGACTGCGGCAAGGCGATGGTCACCAGGCCGGTCCCGCAACGCAAGGCCGCCAGACTCGACATGTGCGGCGCGCCCCCCTTTCCCACAGACCCGCCGACCACCAGCAGATGGCCCATATCTCCCTTGTGGCTTCCTTTCGTTCGAGGACGAAGCAGGCCCTCCAAGAGCGTGGCGTCAATCAGGTCGACTTTGAGTCCGGCCCTTTCGATCAGCGCGGGAGGGATGCCGATATCCACCACCGTCCATTTTCCACAATGTTCAAGACCGGAGCGAAGAAAAAACCCCCGCTTCGGCAGGGCCATGGTCAAGGTGTAATCGGCCTTCATCGCAGCGCCCAGGACCTCACCGGTGTCGGCCGAGATGCCGGATGGGATGTCAACCGACACAACCCGCCGTGCGAGGCGGTTAACCCGCTCGATCGCGTCCGCATAAGGTCCCCCCACCGGATGGGACAACCCAGTACCGAGGAGGGCGTCGATCACCACGGAGCCCCGTGAAAGATCGTCCGAGAATTGCTCGGGAGGATAATTTCCTGGAACGAACAGTGCGCCGCCGGCTTCGCGCCAGATATCGAGCATGATCCGCGCATCGCCGACGACCCCTTCGATATCCGAAAAAAGATAAACCTTGACCCTCCCACCGCGCATCCGGATATGGCGGGCCGCCGCAAGACCATCGCCGCCGTTGTTGCCCCGTCCGGCCAAGACCACCATCGCTTGCCCGGCCATCGGGCCGATGCAGCGTTCCAAGCCGTCGACGAATCCTCTGGCGGCATTTTCCATCAACAAAAGGGAAGGGATCTTGTATTCGGCACTGGCCCCGCGATCGAGCCGGGTCATTTCCGCCGCAGTCACGATTTTCACGGTTTCGGGCTTCCTTCCAAAACGACCTGACCCACCGCATAGTCCACATCGTGTGAGATACTGCAAAATATCTCCGCAACCCCCAGACCCGCCGCTTTTTTGTAGGCCGTCCCAAGAAGCCGAACCTGGGGTTGGCCGGATGGGCCTCTCAGTGTCTCGATCTCCTTCCAGCGAATGCCTGACCGCAGGCCCGTGCCAAGGGCCTTCATCACCGCTTCCTTGATCGCGAATCGCCCGGACAGGTGGATGTACGGTAAGTGCATCTGAAGGCAATAGGCCTTCTCCCGACTCGAAAACACGCGGTCGAGAAATCGGCCGTTCCAACGTTCCATCATTTTTTTTATCCGTGAGATCCTGACAAGATCGATCCCGATACCGACAACCGCCATAATACGTTTCAACTGCAAAGGGATGAGGCCCGGGAGGCGTCAGCTTTAGGGAGTCTTCCCTGAAATCAGCCTCTTCATTTCGCGAACGGCCGCTTCAATCCCGACCAGAACGGCACGGGAGATGATGCTGTGGCCGATATTCAATTCTTCTATGATGGGAACCTGTGCGATCTGGGTCACATTGTGGTAGTCGAGACCGTGACCGGCGTTCACACTCAAACCCAATTGAGACGCAAATTTGGCCGATTCCATAATCTGATGACATTCCGCGCTTTGATCCTTGGAATTCGGACGCGCGTTGGCGTAGCGGCCTGTGTGCAATTCGATCATATCCACCGAAAGTTTGTGCGCCGCTTCAATCTGATAGGGCACTGGATCCAAAAAAAGGGCCACGGCAATCTCTTTTTCGTGAAGAAATTCGATCGCTCTCCGCAAGGCCGGCTCGGTAGCAACCACATCCAAGCCGCCTTCCGTCGTCAACTCCTCACGTCGTTCCGGAACGAAGGTCACGAAATCGGGCTTGATCTTCGATGCAATCCGCACCATTTCCTCGGTCGCCGCCAATTCGAGATCGAGTTTTGTCTGTATGGTTTCCCGGAGGATCCGCACATCCCGTTCCTGAACGTGACGCCGGTCTTCCCGAAGATGGACGACGATCCCATCGGCTCCCGCCAATTCGGCCAAGACCGCGGCGGCAATCGGGTCCGGCGCGCTGCCTTTCCTCGCCTCTCGAAGGGTGGCCACATGGTCGACATTCACACCGAGTTTCGTCATTTTTACGCATCCATGTCCAGGACTAAAGAAAAACGCTTTCGAGCGAAAAACATTATTGCAGAATCGCAAAAGAGGGTCAACCCAAGACCCGGAAGACGGCCACGGCGCGATGAAGTCTCCTTGCATCCCCAGCCGCTTTGTGAGAAAATCGCCCAAAATTTTTCATCGTTCGTAAAACAAGGCAATCGCATGGTCCACAGTCCGTTAGATAAAAGGTACGATCCGCAAAGGGTTGAGGAAAAGTGGATGAAACGTTGGGAGGACACCGGGCTTTTTCGCGCTGATACGGAAGCCAGTGGAAAATCCTTCTCGATGGTCATTCCGCCGCCCAACGTCACGGGATCGCTCCATTTAGGACATGCCCTCAACAATACCCTCCAAGATATCCTGGCCCGATGGAAGCGGATGTCGGGAAACACGGTGCTTTGGCTTCCGGGCACCGACCATGCGGGCATCGCCACACAAAACGTGGTGGAGCGCCAATTGGCAAAAGAAGGGTCCGATCGACATGACCTCGGGCGTGAAAAATTTATCGAACGGATTTGGAATTGGAAAAAGGAATCGGGCGGCATCATTTTAAAACAGCTCAAGCGCTTGGGAGCTTCCTGCGATTGGGATCGGGAACGGTTTACAATGGACGAGGGCCTCTCCCGCGCCGTTCGTGAAGTGTTCCTTCGTCTCTACAAAGAAGGGCTCATTTACCGGGACAAGCGTCTTATCAATCTATGCCCGCATTGCCGAACCGCCTTATCCGACATCGAGGTCGAACACGACGAAGTACAAAGCAAGATGTATTCCATCAAATATCCACTTGTCGAAAATGTCGAGCTATTTCTGACTGTCGCAACGACGCGTCCGGAAACCATGCTGGGCGATACCGCCGTCGCCGTTCATCCGGAAGACCCGCGTTTTAATCAGTGGATCGGCAAGGAAGTTAAGCTCCCTTTGACGGACCGGACGATTCCAATCATCGCAGATCCTATTCTGGTCGATCGGGAATTCGGCACCGGTGCCGTAAAGATCACGCCGGGACATGATTTTAATGACGAAAAATCGGGCAAACGTCACAATCTTAAAAAAATTTCTCTCATCGATTGGAGTGGGGAGATGAATCCTTGGGCCCTTCAAGAAGAGGCACGGGCAATCCCTGAAATTGTCAAGACACTCGCATGTCAATCCATGATCGATGCCAGAGCAATCGTTGTCCGAGAACTTGATAAAGCCGAGCTTCTAACGAAAACAGAAGAACATACAATGGCGCTCGGAAAATGTTATCGTTGTAAAACCGTGGTGGAGCCCTTCGATTCCCCTCAGTGGTTCGTGAAAGTCAACGATCCAGACAACTCTCTGGCCCAACCCGCGATCAGGGCCGTTCGTGAAGCGAAAATTCGACTGATCCCGGCCAGTTGGGAGCCGAATTACTTCGGGTGGATGGAAAGTATCGAGGACTGGTGTATCTCCCGCCAAATCTGGTGGGGGCACCAAATCCCCGTTTGGTACTGTAAGAAATGCGATAAAGACGTCCTCATTTCCAGTGTCGGTGTGGGAGCGGCGACTGAAGGCGCAGCGCTTTCCGAACCGATGGAGGAAGTCATCCACATGAGAATCGACGCAAGACCCATTGTCGGTGAAACATCCTGCCCGCGATGCGGTGGGTCGGATCTGATTCAAGATCCGGATGTGCTCGACACTTGGTTTTCGTCCGCCCTATGGCCTTTCTCGACCCTGGGCTGGCCGGCGGCGCTTCAAGCGGATGACGCCGCGCAAACAGAGGCGAAGACACTGCTTGAACGCTTCTACCCCACCTCCGTCCTGGTCAGCGGCTTCGACATCCTCTTCTTTTGGGTGGCCCGTATGATCATGATGGGCCTGCATTTTATGAATGCGGTTCCCTTCAAGACCGTGTATATCCACGCCCTGGTGCGGGACGCGGAAGGACAAAAGATGAGCAAATCGAAGGGGAACGTCATCGACCCTCTTGAAATCATGAAGGAATACGGTACCGACGCCCTCCGCTTCACCCTGGCATCCATGGCCTCCCCCGGCAGGGACATCAAACTCTCGGAAGAACGGATCGAAGGATACCGGAACTTCTGCAACAAAATCTGGAACGCGGCGCGTTTTATTCAGATGAACCGTTCCGGCACAAAAGAAAGCCGTCCATCGCAGCCTGATACAAACGAAGCGGATATCCTCAGCCGATGGATCCGATTTCGTCTGGACGAGACGATTCGATCCGTCGAGAAGGCCTTGGAAGTCTACCGCTTCGACGAAGCGGCAAAGGCCGTCTATCAATTCGTATGGCATACCTACTGCGACTGGTATCTGGAGCTCGTCAAGGTCGATTTGGAAGACGCCGAAAGACGACGGGACGCCATCCGTGTTATGGAAGACACCTTTGGACACATCTTAAAATTGCTCCATCCCTTTATGCCCTTTCTCACAGAAGAACTCTGGAGCCGCCTTCAAGGGGACGACGGCTGTCTGGCTGGGACCGACTATCCAAAACCTTCCGGAAGGAAACGGGACTTAGAAGCGGAAAAGATCGTAAAAAACGTGATCAACGGCACGGTCACCTATGTCCGCAACTGCAGAGGGGAACTGAATATCTCGTCGTCCGAGCTTCGTCCAATGATGATAAAGATTAGACCGGACAAACCGGACTACGAAAAGAGATTCGAAACCCACCTTCCCTACATCAAACGTTTGGCCCGGCTTGGAGAGGTCACGATCGGTCAGGATATCGATATACCGGAAATGGCGCTCAACTCAATCCCACTTGAATACCAACTCTGCTTCCCCGTTACGGAAAACGAGTGCCGTGCCGCCATAGACCGTTGCCACAAAAAACTGGACAACGCAAACAAAGGACTTGAAAAATTAAAGAAGAAGTTAGATACGCCGAGTTTTTGCGATAAAGCCCCCAAAGAAATCGTCAACAAAGCAAGACAAGAACGGGCCGTTCTAATAGATAAGAAGAACAAGCTTTCCTCGGATCTGCTTCGCTTTCAAAATCTGCTTTCGAACCCATCAACTTCGTCATGATCGAGGCCTTCCTGGTGCAAGAAGTCGTGACCCGCGCCTTGGCGGAAGATCTCAGACAGGGAGACTGCACGACCGATGCCTTGTTCCCGGATGCAATCGATGCAGACGCCGCGGTCATCGCGAAAGAACCCCTGGTCGTGACGGGCATGGATCTCTTCCGAGTCGTGTTCCACACGCTCGACCCCACCCTTCACTTGGAAATCATCCGGTCGGACGGCCAGTGGGCGCAACAGGGAGAAGCCATCGCCCGGCTACGGGGAAACGGACGCACAATCTTGAAAGGAGAGCGGACCGGGCTCAATTTCCTTCAACATCTTTCCGGTATCGCGACCTTGACACGTCGTTTTGTGGAACGGATTCAGCCGTCTTCGGCGAAAATTGTCGATACGAGAAAAACCACACCGGGATTAAGGATATTCGAAAAAGAAGCGGTTCGGCTCGGCGGAGGCGGCAACCATCGTCATCATCTCGGGGATCTGATCTTGATAAAAGACAACCATATCGCCTTGGCAGGCGGCGTCGGCAAGGCAATCGCGCGGGTCCGAAGCGATCCTCCGCATACCCTGAAAGTCGAGGTGGAGGTCAAGCGGCTCGATGAAGTCAAAGAGGCGCTTTCGGCAGGCGTGGATATCATCATGCTCGATAATATGTCGCCGGTCGAAATCGAGACGGCGGTCGCCCTGATCCGCCGGACGAACCCTTCTATTTTAATAGAGGTTTCCGGTGGCGTGGATCTGGAAGGGCTGACATCCATCGCCCAAAAAGGCGTCGACATCATTTCGGTCGGCGCACTCACCCATTCCGCAAGCGCCGCGAATATCAGCCTGAATATAATATAAGGAGGTCTATTGTTGCTCGATCAAACAGCGATTTCAAGCCACTGTCGAAGCCATCCGCGATTGGGCAAGTTGATTCATGAGGTGCTTGTATATGACGCGGTCGATTCGACCAATCGCCTGGCCCTTGAAATGGAATCCATGGGGCCAGCGGGGGGAATTCTGATCTTGGCGGATGCACAAAAGGCAGGAAAAGGCCGCCTCGGGAGACGCTGGTTCTCTCCGCCCCATTCCAACATTTATCTTTCGCTCCTTCTTCATCCAACGCTTGCGATCAATGAATATCCCCTCTTCTCACTGGCCTCGGCCCTGGGAACCATTGCAGGCATCCAAAAGGTCACCGGGACAACCGCCGGCATCAAATGGCCGAACGACATCTTTATTCATCATAAAAAAATCGGCGGCATCCTACTCGAAACGAAAACATCTTGTCATAAAACGCCGGCCTTGGTTATCGGCATTGGCATCAATGTCAATCTCGACATGAATGACATGCCGAAGGAACTTCGAAACGCGGCGACCTCGCTGAAAGTGGAATTCGGCCGACGAATCGATCGAACCCAGCTTGTGAAGGCCCTCATCGAAGCGCTGGCCGATCAAATAGTTGCTTTGGAGGGAGGGAACAAAGACGCCATGATCCTGTCGTCTCGACATCATTGCATCACGCTGGGAAGATGGGTTCGAATCGAAACGCCGAATGAAGATTTTGAAGGACGGGCCGAAAATATCGGCATGGACGGATCCTTGCTCATTCGCATGGACAATGGAAAACGACGAAAATTACAACTGGGAGAGGTGACGCATCTTCGGGAAAAGGCAGGGACGCATTGATCGCCATCGATCCGAAACCATGCGAAGCACCGGATTTTTATATTGATTAGAAATCGTTTTCTTCCCACGCATCTCTAAAGGGGCAATCGTGCTGCTCGCTATCGATGTTGGTAACACGGACATCGTTTTTGGAGTTTTTCAAGGACAACATCTCATTGGAACCTGGCGGGTTTCATCAAACCTTAGAAAAACGTCCGATGAGTATGGAGTGCTGATCAGGCAGATCCTAAACACCAAGACGATATCGCCTGCTTCCGTTAACGGCGTGATTATCTCGAGCGTGGTCCCTCCGCTTACATCCGTCTTCCAAGAAATGTCTGTGAAACACTTTTCCATAAAACCGATGATCGTCTCAGAGTCCATCGATACCGGCCTTCGGATCGAATATGCACACCCGGAAGAAATTGGATCCGACCGAATCGTCAATGCCGCCGCAGCCTACCATCTCTATGGAGGGCCGGCCTTGATCATCGATCTTGGCACGGCCACGACATTTTGCGTGGTGACGGAAAAAGGCGCCTACAAGGGCGGTGCAATCGCTCCCGGCATGATGCTCTCCGCCGAGGCCCTTTATAAACATACGGCGAAACTTCCAAAGATCCAAATTGCAAAACCAAACCGAGTCATCGGAAACGACACGGCAATGAGCATGCAATCTGGAATTTTCTTTGGGTATATCGGCTTAATCGACGAAATCGTCCGTCGGATTCATCGAGAAATCGATCGGGAAACACTTGTTGTCGCCACCGGAGGCTTGGCCGATTTGGTCGCACCGGAATGCCGAACCGTTTCAAAAATTCGAAGCACCTTGACATTGGAAGGACTCATGATTATTTACAATATGAATGCATGACAAATAACGCCCTTCTTGTGCTCGGTTGACATAAAATGCGGCGAGTTGCCAGGGTATGCCGTTTTTTTCAAGATCGGCTGCACATTCAGAAATAATGAAGCTAAACGAACGCAGCAAACAGGTCCTAAAGGAAATTGTCGTTTCCTATATCAAAACTGCATTGCCCATCGGATCCCAAGCCATCACCAAGGGCTACGACTTCGGAGTCGGTCCCGCCACCATCCGGAAAATCATGGCCGACTTGGAGGAAGAAGGGTATTTAACCCATCCCCATACCTCCTCAGGTCGAATGCCGACCGAAAAAGGGTATCGCTTTTACATCGACAACCTCCTCCAGGAAGAAACGTTTTTAAGACACAAAGGAAAAATCATCCAGAAAGCCGAAAAGCTTGTAAAACGAGAAGATGCCAGTACGCTTATGCAAGACACCTCAAAGCTCCTCTCAGAACTGACCCACTATATCGCGATCGTGACGACCCCGACTTTTTCGTCCGCACGGATCAAGCACATTGAGTTTATCCGAATCAGGACAAATTGTATTATGGCCATCGCCGTATCGGAGGCCGGGTTTGTCCAAAATAAATTTTTCGACGTGACAAAGGACATCCCTCAAAAAGAATTAAACCGTATCTCGGACTATCTAAACGGGCTCTATAAAGGAGCCACTTTTTTTGAAATCCGAAAAAAACTAAAAACACAAATGGCGAAAATGAAAGACCTATACGACCATCTACATTCCGAAGCCTTCGATCTCACGCGCCAAGCGATAAACAGCGTCAGCGGCGAGGAAGAGAGCGAAATATATATGGACGGTGACGTACACATACTCGATCTACCCGATTTCGCCGATTATAAAGTCATGAAAGACCTGCTGAAAGCGGTCAAGAAAAAAAAAGCGATCGTCCAACTCCTCGATAAATTTATTGGGAGCGAAGGTGTTCAGGTGTTCATCGGGGCCGAGAATCGGCTTTTGGGGAACCACCAGTGCAGCCTCGTCGTTTCTAAATATAAACAAGGCGATCGTGTATTGGGGGCCTTAGGGGTCATCGGCCCGACGAGAATGGATTATTCGAAGGTCATCCCGGTGGTCGAGGCCACGGCCAATAAGGTAAGCAAACTTTTAGAAGCCGAATCATAATGTTGCTTGGAGGGGGATATTTTGACAGACAAAGAAGATAAGAATAAGAACTCGTCCGAAGGTCCTAATCATTCGGAATTGGAAGAAAATGCTTCTAAACCCTCTGATTCTTCAGAGGAATCTTCCTTGAATGAACCGAAAGATGAAAATGATCCGATGGTGGCCTTAAAAAAATTCGAGACGGCCTCAAAGGAAAACTACGACCGTTATCTTCGAACCCTGGCCGACTTTGAAAACTACAAGAAACGCGCCCAAAAAGACCGCCTCGAACACATCAAATTTGCGAATGAAGGTGTCATGAAGGAACTCCTTCCCGTGATCGACAATTTCGAACGGGCAATCGATCATTCAAAAGAAAACAAGGATTTCGAAAAAATGTTGGAAGGCGTCTCGATGATCCATAAACAACTACTCTCCGTCCTGGAAAAATTCGGAGTCACGCCCATCCAATGCATAAACCAACCATTCGATCCAAACTTCCACCAATCCGTCGGACAGACCAACATCGAAGAAAACAGCGGTATAAAAGCAAATCAAATCGTGGAGGAAGCACAAAGAGGTTATACCCTCAGCGGACGTGTGCTTCGCCCCTCATCCGTGATCGTTGCAATAAAACCACCTGATGAACCTTCGCAGGAGATAAAACAAGCGCCCCTTCAAGACGGGAGCGAAACATCGAAGGAAAACGAACCAGCATAGAAAACGATAAAACACCCGTCTGACCGAAAGGGTGAATTCATTAAAGACTTTTAGGAGGAAAAAAATGGGAAAAGTACTCGGAATCGATCTAGGAACAACCTTCTCCTGCATGTCGGTCGTCACCGGTGGAGATCCGGAGGTCATATCGAATGCGGAAGGAAACCGGACCTCACCGTCAGTGGCCGCCATCTCGGATAAAGGCGAACGTTTGGTGGGTTTGGTGGCCCGACGGCAAGCGGTAACCAACCCGGTCAATACCGTCTTTTCGATCAAACGGCTCATGGGACGCAAGCTCAATTCCCCCATCGTCCAGGAAGCGATGAAACGCCTTCCCTATAAAATCGTTTCCGCCGAAAACGGCGATGCACATGTCGAAATACAAGGAAAAAAATACAGTCCGCCTGAAATATCCGCGATGGTGCTTCAAAAACTTCGACAAGACGCCGAAAACTACCTCGGAGAAAAAGTGACCGAGGCCGTAATTACGGTTCCGGCCTATTTCGACGACAGCGAACGGCAGGCCACCAAGGATGCGGGCGCCATTGCCGGGCTCAATGTCCTGAGAATCATCAACGAGCCCACTGCAGCAGCGCTTGCCTATGGACTCGACAAAAAACACGACGAAAAAATAGCCGTTTACGATCTGGGCGGCGGCACCTTCGATATTTCGATCCTCGAGATCGGCGAGGGCGTCTTCGAAGTCAAATCGACCAACGGCGATACCTATCTCGGTGGGGACGATTTCGATCTCGCTATTCTTGATTGGTTGGCCAATACCTTTAAAAAAGAAAACGGGATCGATCTTAAAAACGACAAAATGGCCCTACAACGATTGAAGGAGGCGGCGGAGAAGGCAAAGATCGAGCTTTCTTCTTCCCAAGAAACGGAAATCAACCTGCCCTTTATTACAGCAGACGCATCGGGGCCGAAGCACCTTGCGATTAAGCTGACCCGTGCTAAACTTGAACAATTGGTCGGCGATCTGATCCAAAGAACGATCGGGCCCTGTCGAAAGGCACTTGCGGATGCCGAGCTTCAAGCCGGTGACATCAACGAAGTCGTTCTCGTTGGCGGCATGACACGGATGCCGAAAGTTCAAGAAGTTGTAAAGGAATTCTTTAAAAAAGATCCGCACAAGGGCGTCAATCCGGATGAAGTGGTTGCCATCGGTGCGGCCATCCAAGGCGCCGTCCTTAAGGGAGATGTAAAAGATGTCCTCCTACTCGATGTCACACCCCTGTCGCTCGGCATCGAAACCTTGGGAGGGGTGTTCAGTAAGATCATCGAACGCAATACAACCATCCCTTCCAAAAAAAGCCAGATTTTCTCGACTGCGGCAGACAACCAAAATGCCGTGACCATCCGAGTGCACCAGGGGGAGCGTGAAATGGCTTCCGATAATAAACTCCTCGGCCAGTTCGATCTTGTGGGTATCCCGCCCGCCCCCCGCGGTATCCCCCAAATTGAAGTCACCTTCGATATCGATGCGAACGGCATCGTCCATGTCTCGGCCAAAGACATGGCCACGCAAAAAGAGCAGTCGATACAAATCACCGCCTCCAGCGGTCTAAGCAAGGAAGAAATCGAACGGCTTGTAAAAGAAGGACAAGCACACGCTGAAGAAGATAAAAAGAAAAAAGAGATGGTCGAGGTCCGAAACGAGGCAGACAGCCTCGTCTACACCACCGAGAAATCCTTGAAAGAATTCGGGGATAAAATTTCAGAAAGCGAAAAGTCCACCGTAGAAGAGCAACTCGCCAAATGTAAAAAAGCGATGGAAGGCGACAATATAGAAGAAATCAGGAGCGCAATGGCGGATCTTTCTAAATCCTCCCACAAACTGGCCGAGGAGATGTACAAACAATCGTCCGCCGCTCAAGGGGAAGCGGAGAAAAGCGGCCCGACACCCGGAGCTGAAGAAAAAAGCACAAGTCCCAATACGGACGAAACGGTGGTGGATGCCGAATTTGAAGAAACGGACAAGAAATAAGGAAAACAGATGGCATCAAAAAGAGATTATTACGAAGTCCTGGGCGTCTCGCAAGGCGCGTCTCAGGATGAAATAAAAAAGGCCTACCGGAAATTGGCGCTCAAACACCATCCCGACCGGAACGCCGGAAACAAGGGGTCGGAAGAACGCTTCAAGGAGGCCAATGAGGCTTACAGCGTCCTGAGCGATCCTGGAAAACGTCAGCAGTATGATCGATTCGGGCATGCCGGAGCCGGAGCAGGCGGTTTTGAGTTTGGCCAAGGCGGCGGCTTTTCGGATGTTTTCGGAGATATATTCGAAGAATTTTTCGGAGGACAGCCCGGTCAGGGTGGACGACGACCGCAGGCCGGGAACGATTTACGCTACGACATGACCATTTCGTTTGAAGATGCCATCTTTGGGAAAGAAGGCAAGATCAAGCTTCGCCGTCCCGAGGCCTGCGGCAAGTGCAAGGGCAGTGGGGCCGAAGGCGGAACCACAAGCCCTTGCAATACTTGCAACGGCACGGGACAAGTCAGGTTTCAACAGGGTTTTTTTACCATCAGCCGCACCTGCAGTACCTGCCGCGGGGCCGGTAAAACGATCGCCAACCCCTGTAAAACGTGTCGTGGCCAAGGCTTCACGGAACGGGAAAAAACGATCTCGGTAAAAATTCCTCCCGGCGTCGATACCGGAACCCGCCTCCGGGTTTCGGGGGAGGGTGAGAGCGGCCACAACGGGGGCCCGCCCGGTGATCTCTATGTTGTTATATCCGTACAGGATCATCCCCAGTTCTCGCGAGATGGCGACAACATACTGTATGAGGCCCCTCTCAGCTTTGTCAAAGCCGCCTTGGGCGGGAAAATCGAAGTCCCCACCATCAAAGGGAATACACCCTTAAAAATCCCTCCTGGCACACAAAACGGCAAAGTATTCCGTCTAAAAGGACTCGGTTTTCCCAATGTGCGCGGATACGGCTTGGGGGATCAACTTGTGAAGATCCGGATCACGATTCCAAAAAAATTAACTTCTAAACAAAAAAATTGTTTAGAAGCCTATGCAAAGGCCAGTGGAGAATCGCGCGAAGCAGAATCCGCGAATATCTTCGAGAAGGTTAAAGAAATCTTCGATTAAAATCCTTTTTTCATTCCGCATTTTCATGGCCTCATCACCGATCATCTGTCCGATTTAAAATTTCGAAACCCGAAGGGCACACCGGCATCCCAAAATCAGAGATTGATTTTGGGACAAACCGTCAAGTCGCCTGAAAGACAAGGCCTGAGGCGATTTTTCGACCGAGGCGTACTCACCCGTACGGTGAGGAGAAAAATTAACGAAAACACAGTATTTTCAGGAGAATCGGCGGTTTCAAATCCCCAATCTCGGGATTTGGGGCCATTGTACCCTTTTGAAAAAGACAATAATATTGTACAATGCCATCCTGTCTTCGTCCTAAACCATCTCTAAAAATACAGGGAAGCCAAATTCCAGGGTCGATCGCGATGCCGCATTATTTTATCCATTCTAATCAGATTTCCGATAACAGGATCATACCGGCGCCTGACCTGGCCCATCATCTTCGGGATGTCCTTCGCATAAAGGTCGGCGAAAGCATTTCATTGGTTGATGAATCTCCAAAATGCTATGAAACGCGGGTCATCGCGTCCTTTCCCAACCCACTTGAGTTGAAAGTAGAACGCGAAGTGCCCCCGCCGCGCCTAGACCGACCGGATATTCATCTGGGAGTGAGCCTATTGAAAAGAGGAAAAATGGAATGGGTCGTGCAAAAAGCCACGGAACTCGGCGTCTTCCGCCTGACGCCGTTAATCACTGCACGAACGATCGTTCGCGTCCAGGACGAAAGGGCGCGTCCCCTTCAGGCACGATGGTTAAAAATCGCGACGGAGGCGTCCCAACAATCCTGCCGTTGGGACATTCCCCAAATCGATAGTCCACGAACAATTCTAGATTTCCTGAAAGCGCAATCGGGACATGGATTCAAGCTGATCTTCTCGGAAAAAACACCAACCGAGGGATCCAAGGCAAAGATCCAAAGTGAAATCGCCCGTGCTCCAAAGGCCGGCACAGTGCTCATCGGTCCGGAAGGGGGATGGGAATCGGCTGAAATAGACCTCGCCGTTTCGGCCGGGTTTATGCCGGTTTCCCTCGGCCATCAACTGCTACGGGCGGAGACCGCCGCGATGACCGCCTTGGCGATTCTCCAATATGAGGCAAGTAATGGAAATCGTAAATGCCCCTCATATGAATGAAGCCTATGGCTCCATCGATCCCATCGGGAAACGGGAAGAGGCCCTGCCTCCCTCCGATAAGCCGTTTAAAGCGGCGGGCTTTCTCCGGCGGGCAATCGCATACACAATAGACATCGCCTTGATCGGATGTCTTTTTCAGGCCATTTTCTTCGCCGGGATCACGGCCATCCACTTCTCTAACGGCATCGACTTTTCGATCTTGGGAACAACACTTATGAATGGCTTGTTTTTTATCTATATCGGGTATTTCACATTTTTCCATTCCCACGGCGGACAGACCCCGGCCAAGATGATCCTCAGAATTAGAGTGGCCACTGGAAATGGAAATGCGCCATCCTTGTCCCATTCCTTTATTCGGACCCTTGCTTACGCCATTTCGGGTTTCTTCTTTGGACTGGGATTTTTTATCGCATTGTTTGGCTCCAAAAAGCGGGCCTTGCACGATTTGTTGACCGGAACGCATGTCATTCTTAGCCCATGAGAAGAATTTTATGCATTTAATCATGGCTGTCCTTGCAATTCTGTTCGTGGCCAACACCGTCTCCCTCGCAGAGGAAGAAATGGTAGAAGGTATCGCCGCGCGAGTGACCTTCGGCCGACAACAGCAAAACGAAGTCGTCATTTTTTATTCCGATCTCGAACGCTACCAGCTTTTTTTTTCGGAGCCCGGAGAAGAAGCCGACCTTCCTCATCTTCTCAACCAAGTCATCTACCAGCAGCTCTTGCGTCCGGAGGCAAGGCGCTTCGTCTTAACGCCCCCTCTCCTCGAAGCGGTGGAAGCCCGATTTAGGACCATTCAAAAGCGTTTTCAGAAACCAGAGGATTTTGCCCAAGCGCTTCGTCAAACAGGGCTCATCAAAGAGGAAATAATAACGGAAATTCGAGAACATCTGTGGGTGGAAACCCTGATTTCCGAAAGAATAAATGAGTTCATATTCATCAGTCCGAAGGCGGTCTCCGCTTATTTTCAAGAACATCCGGATCTGTTTAAGGAAAAACGATTGGAGGATGTGGCGGAAAAGATTGAAGCCTTTCTCAAAATAGAAAAGGAAAACCAAAAAAAAGCGGAGTATATTCAACGTTTGGCGGATAAAGCGAAGATTGAAATCCTCTTAAAACCGAAGACTCTCGAATAAAACAATCGATCATTCGGCAACATTATCGGAAACCGCTTCATACCCCGGCCTTCGAGATAAAGAAATGATCCGTTGCCAGGCGCCACTGCATCTTCGACCGGTCACGTCTTGGGAAACTGCTTAGGAAAGATCAAACTTGTTCATTATTTTACTGTTAACCAGTAACTCTTCCACCTTCTCTTCCGGCAGCGGTAAACTGTATAAATAACCTTGGATCTGATCGCAACCGATAGAGCGAAGAAACCGTAACTGATTCTCTGTTTCAACGCCTTCCGCAATGACCTTAATGTCAAGTTCGTGCGCCATGATGACAATCGCCTTGGCGATCGCGTTGTTGCTTTTATCGGAAGGCAGATTGGTGACGAACGAACGATCGATCTTCAGGATGTCGATCGGCAGCTTGGCCAGATAACTCAATGAAGAATATCCCATACCGAAATCGTCTATCGAAACGCTGAAACCCTTGTCGCGCAGCTTCTTTAAGTGATGCACCGCGGAACCGATATCCTTGATCAGGGCACTTTCCGTAATTTCCACACCGATATTTCCGGGGCGTATGCCGAATGCTTCGACGGTTTCCGTCAAATGCTTGTATACATTGAGACTGCCGAAATCAACCGCGGAAAGATTGACCGATATATTCTCCGGTTGCGGTTGATGGTCATCGGGTGCGCCTCGAATACGCTTGATAAATGCGCAAGCCTTTTGGATCATAAGTTTGTCGATGTCGACAACAAAGCCTTTTTCTTCGGCCAAGGGAATGAATTCCGCAGGCAATACGACGCGGCCCTCCGATCGGCGCCAGCGGACCAGGGCTTCCATCCCGACAACATGACTGTTCTGAAGGCTGTAGATCGGCTGGTAATAGGCCTCCATTTCCTCATCGCATATGGCCTTTCTCAATGCGTCTTCCAAGTCGGCACGTTTTTCGGAGGCTTCGTTTACGGATTTCGAGAAGAAAAAAACCCGGTTCTTGCCCGTCTCTTTGGCATGAAACATCGCGGCTTCGGAATGCTTTAGGAGGGTTTCCGCCGTTTCTCCATCTTCAGGATATAAAGCAATCCCGACACTCACCGACGAATAGATAGCTTCGTTTTTATACCAAAAAGGCTTTGAAAGCGTATCGACAATCCGCTCGGCGCTCGCGGCGGCCGCTTGGTTGTGATCGATTTTGTGTAAGATCACGGCAAATTCGTCGCCGCCGAGACGCGACACCGTATCTCCCATCCGGGCACAGGCCTTGAGTCTCGCGGCCGCATTTTGAAGCAGGACATCTCCCGTGGGGTGGCCCATCTTATTATTGATGTGTTTTAAATCGTCTAAATCCAGAAACATAAGCGCAACCGCGTGGTGGTCGCGTTTGGCCCTGGAAAGCGTATACATCAGCCGGTCATAAAAGAGCTGACGGTTCGGAAGTCCCGTCAGTACATCATGGCATTCCTGATAGTGAACCTCTATTTCATGTTGCTTCATATCCGTAATGTCGTAATAAAGGGCGATATATTGGGTGCTTCCCTCCTGAGCGTCGGCAATGGCATGAATCGTGAGCCGAACCGGGTAAATTCCACCGCTTTTTCGGCGATTCCACACCTCTCCCTGCCAATAACCCGTTTCGATAAGCCCATCCCACAATGCACCGTAAAAACCCTCCTCATGCAGAGAGGATAAAAGCTTGCTTGGCCTCGACCCGATTAATTCCTCGGGAGGGTATTCCGACATCGTCGTCAAGGCCGGGTTTACAAAATGAATCACACCGTCTCGGTTGGTCATCAAGACCCCTTCAATCATCGTTTCATAGATCTTCTCCGCGATCGTCATGCATAGGCCAAGTCGTTTTCGATCCGTCACATCCTGAAGCGTCCCGGACATCCAGCCCGGCTGATCGCCTTCCCCCATGAGGATATCCCCTTTAGATCGCACGATTCGTTCCACACCGTCTTTTGTAAAAATCCTAAACGTCGTTTCGTAAGGTTTGTGTCCATCAACGGCATCCTGACTGGCCTTATGAACAAAGGCTTTATCCTCTGGATGGACACACCTTAAAAAGAAATCGTAGGTGGGCAAATACTCCCCGGCTTGGAATCCGAAGATCTCAAACATATGGTCCGACCATATCAATTGGTCCGTCAAAAGATCCCAGCGCCAGTGTCCGATATCGGCAGCCTGCTGCGTTTCGGCAAGGGTTTTTTGGCTAACGACAAGCGCGTTTTCCGTTTGGATTCGAAGTTGTTGTTCCCGATGTTTTGACAGGACCGAATCGAGCCGATAAGGAAGACGCCGCGAATAGGGATTCTGTCGGTCTTTGACGAGAAATACCTCCACACCGTTCTGCATCGCTTCGATGGCCACCGGCTCGATATCCGTGATTAACATCAAAGGCAAAACGATGTTTTGCGCCAGCAGGTCTTTACAAAACGCCAACCCCGGCACCCCGTCTAAATGATGATTGGCCACGACAAGATCAAAGCAGGATCCCCCGCGTTCGAGTTCCTGGATCGCATCCTCCGCCCGATGACAATGTGCGATTGTCGAAGCAGGATGACATGCCTTGACGGCACTCTCAAATGCAAGGCCGTCTTGCCTGCTATCCGTAAGGAATAATATGCGAATCATCGGCGATTTTTCGTAGAGTCCCTATTGATAAATTTCGAAGCTATAGGATAAAAAGCCATTGTGTCAAAATCGGTTTTTCTCCGAGGACCTGTTCCGTCGAAAAAGACTCTCAATGCAATACGCCGGCATAAGAGAGGATCTTAAGCACGGCAATCGGAGGAAATTCGCTTCGATGCATTGCCGTGAGCATGCTGGATACGTTGCGATGAAGAAGACCGACCCGTCGCAGCCGCGCATTGAAATCAATCGCCGGACGGGAATGATGGAAAAGGCAGGAAAACCTTTTTAAATAAATGGGTTTCAATGTTGTCCCATTCTCTTTTTTTAAAAATTAGGTCATTATTCATGAAAGCTTATAAAAAAGCAATCCCCTATTTCGAAAAAGGCCGAACCGGCCACAATGGAGCACCCGAATTAAAATATAGGTTCATGACTTGATCAGGGCTTCACCAGATAAAATGCATGAAGCGTGGGCATGGTAGGCCGTGAGAAACGCGGGATATAAAATGGGATTGAATAAAAGATAAATGCCTCTTAACGAAAGTCAGTGATTGGAATAGGTTGATGAATCAAACAGGCATT
>JBHHXH010000008.1:0-54040 GCA_046756925.1 Nitrospiria bacterium | reverse complement strand
CGGGATTGTCTTTTAGTACGTTTAACTTTTTTCGGGGCTGAACCCATTCGCTGATTTCGGAAAGGAACACGGCGGTGCGCGCGAGGGCTTCTTTGTCGCAGGCGAACTTTCTGGTGAGCACGTCCAGCAGTTCGTTAATCATCGCTTTCGAGAGGATGAGGCGGTCTTTCCCTTCGACCACGCGCATCAAGGCGGCTTGGGTGCGGCCGCCGGCTATGGCGAAGACGGAAACGAAGATATGGGTGTCGAAGACGACCTTTACTTTTTGAGAAGGCGCGCTAAGTCTTTTTCACTCAGAATGCCTTTTTCCTTTGCCTTCTAGCTCCAATAGCCTTGAACTTGGTCGAACTCCTTTTTAAGCCGTTCGATCCGGGCCATCCGAAGGGCGTCCTGCACCACGGCGCTCAAGGTTTTGCCTTCGGCACGAGCGATGTCTTCGGCTTCCTTGGCAAGATCGGGGGGAAGGGAGATGGTTTTTTTGACGGCGGTTCCCATAGATTATCCTTTCCGATAAAAATATGAATAAATCATGCCATTGCCGGTGGCTTTTTTCAACGGATATTTGGCGCTTGCGAAGAGAAGTTGAGAGCAGACCTTGCGATCAAAAAAAACATTACATGCTTGATCGCAAGCCCCTCGACCATTTCACGCTTTATTGACCTTTCATCACCTTGAACCCTAAAATACCCTCATGATCCTCCATGTCGATATGGACGCCTTTTATGCTTCAGTCGAGGAGCGGGACCAACCGGCGCTTCGTGGCAAGCCGGTGATTGTCGGCGGCAGTCCGGAAGGACGTGGTGTGGTGGCGGCGGCAAATTACAAGGCGCGTACATTCGGGGTCCACAGCGCGTTGCCATCCTCTAAAGCCTCGCGGCTTTGCCCGGAAGCCGTCTTTCTGCCCCCACGCATCCATTACTACGCTGAGGTCTCCGAACAAATTCAAAACATCTTCAAAGACTACACTCCACTGGTCGAACCCCTTTCTTTGGACGAGGCCTTTCTCGATGTGGCCGGAAGCGAGACCTGTTTCGGCAATGCCGAGATCATCGGCAAAAAAATCAAAAAACGAATCCGCGGCGAAGTCGGCCTCTGCGCTTCGGTGGGGATCGCGCCCAATAAATTCCTGGCCAAAGTGGCGAGCGATTTAAAAAAACCCGACGGCTTTGTCGTCGTCCAGGGGGATAAAAAACAAGACTTCCTCGATCCGCTTCCCGTCGGCCGACTTTGGGGCGTGGGAAAGGTGAGCGACCGTGTGCTTGCGCGGCTGGGCATTCAAACGATTGCGCAGCTCCGGCGTCAGCCGCGCGCCCTGCTGCAGCAACTTTTTGGAAAATGGGGCGATCATTTGTGGGAGCTGGCGCACGGCCGGGATGACCGTTCTGTCATTCCCGACCGGGAAGCCAAGTCGGTCTCCCACGAGATGACCTTCGAAAACGATCTTCACGAGATCGCCTTGCTTCGATCTTACATGGTGATGCTCTGCGAGCCGGTGGCGTGCCGTTTGCGTCGCAAAGGCTTGCGTGCCCGAACCATAGAGATTAAAATCCGCTTCGCCGATTTTAAGACAATCACACGGGCAAAAACCCTGGCTCAAGCCACGCAAACGACACAGGATCTCGTGAAGGTCGCCGTGGCGCGCCTACAAGGCCACCTTCCGAAAAAACACCGCGGCGTGCGCTTACTCGGCATGGGCGCGAGTCATTTCGAATCCGGTATGCCGATACAGGAAAAACTTTTTACGAACGAAGCCGCCCAAAAACAGCAACGCCTCGATGCGGCATCCGACGCCATTCGATCCAAATACGGCGCATCCGCCCTCAAACGCGGTAGCCGGCTTTCCCTTCCTGAATCCATCCCATAAACGCCGCTTGGATACGGCCCCTTCCCGAGGTTGATGATGGTCATTCACAAGCGCCATTGTCGATTTGCGGGATGCGCGTATCAATGCCCCATCAAAAGGACCGACACCACAATCACACCATTGTAACCGAAGTGAACGGCCACGGCCGCGCCCGTCGCCTGCCATCGCATTCTTTGACGCGTTGCCACCCAGGACATCAGGGCAATCGGCATCAGAGCGGGCCAGTAGTCAAAACCTTCGGGGATGTGCAAGGAAACGAATAAAAGGGTGGACAAGGCACTTGCCCACAAAGGTCCGAAACTGCGACTCAAGCCGCCCAGCAAGATTCCGCGAAAGAGAACTTCCTCGATAAACGGTGCGAGAAAAAGGGTCAATACGATCCAGATCAATCGCCCGAGACCGGGTTGGAGTCCCATCTCGACCAACGGGCTTGTTTCCGTTCCGCTCGGGGGAGGAAAGATGAAAATGGAAAGAAGGAGGTAGAAAAATGAAATACCGATGCCCAGATGAAGTGAAGACCAAAGCCCCTTGACCCTTCCCGCCCGACAAGCCGCGCCAAAGGGAGACCGATTCATCAAGTCGGCCCGGACGAAATAAGCACCGATCGCCAAACCGAAAGCGCTTCCCAATGTCACGGCGAGGGCCGATTGTGGCGATACCCGCGCGCTCAATCCCTCCGGCGAGAGCGGTCCCGCGGCATCCACGTCTTCTAAAACGGCAGCGGCAAGTTCGAATGACGTGTAGATCACCCCTCCCATGAACTGGCCGGCAATATAAAGGAGAAAGACCAAGAGTGCGCTTGTGGCCCGCAAGGCCGGTTTCGGCCACTGCGGGTTCGGCGCTTCGAACCCATCTCGATAGGCTGTATCCCGATCCTTCATGTTATCAACCAAGGATGCACAGGCGCTTTCATGACCCGAGAATGCAAAAACCGCGAGGGCCTCTGGAAAAACAACGCAGCGATCCGCCAGGGAGGTTGATGTTCGGATCCCACGTTGTAGAATGAATAAAGGGGCTTTTTGCGCACGACTTGTACGATCTTATACACCGAGGACGCAAAGCAGCCTCCGGCCTGGGTCCGATTCCAGCGGCAGTCACGAACTTAGGGGAACCGATGGGGGCCGCAACCGCCCCTCAAAGCGCCACCCCCTTTGATGCGCCATCTCTTGGAGATCGACAATACGTTCTTTCGAAACCGGGTGCGTTTCGGTAAACTGGGCGAGATTTCCCCCGGCGCCCCGGTGCGGAGGCAATTTCTTAAAAAAATCGAGGCTGCCGCCGATATGGCCATATTCCTGGTATACGAGTTCGAGGCCGAAGCGATCCGCATCCCGTTCTTGATCGCGGCCAAAGGTCCTTTCGGTGAGCAGGCCTGTCGTCCCCAATAAAGAAACAGCCTCGCCGCCGCCGATCCCGACAAGGCTGAGCAAGAGATTAAACATCACACCCCTCCCCAGCGTCTTGAGATGATCACGATGAAGAAAATGGCCCAATTCGTGACCCAAGACGAAAGCCAATTCGTTTTCGCTTCCGGCCGAACGAATCAGACCCGATGTCACCAAGATCACACCGCCCGGCAAGGCAAAGGCATTCGGGCTCGCATCTTCTAAAACGCCGACGCGAAAGTCGTAGGGTCGGTCTTCCCAGTGAAGGGAGAGCCGCTTCAGAAGCCCCGCGACCGCCTCCGCCTCGGCACCAGGCCTGACCTTCATTTGCGCTTCCACTTGGCTCCAAATGGAATCGTGGAGCTGGGCCTCAAACGCCGGAGGAATGAGACGCACAAACAAATCAACGGAAAAAGCGATGGCGGCGAAACATACGCCACCCAAGAAACAGATCCCGACGACCAGGATGAAGGCTTCCCGCAAGGAGTGAGATGCCGAACGGTTGATCCGGTCGTCGGGGAGTTTGGGTACGGAACGCATGGTTTAGTAGGTATATTTAAGGCCGGTGCCGAATGCAATAATTTCCACACCCGCCGTGCCCTTCCCGTTTCTGCGCGAACTGGCCAATCGGGAGGTTTCCAAACGGACATTGAATACGGCCTTGTATCCCCTCGACCGCGCTTCTTCTTTCATCCTCAGTATCGCTTCCCGGCGAGCGCGGTCGAGCAGGGGTTCATAGCTTTTGATCCTTCCGCCGACCAGGGCTCGCAGACCGGCTAAGAAGCGTTTGAAATAGTCCAGGGAAATGACCACGCTTCCACTCACGAGACCGGACGATTCGGCCTTCCAATCGGGAGGCGGCGTTCGACAGGTCGTGACGATCATCCGCCGGCTCCATTGTTCACGCTGGCGAAGCCGTTTAAGATGACACTTCTCCAACACGCTCCCCGTCAAATAGGTCACGACGAGTAAAAGGAGGGTCACACCCCAATGAAGGATCATATCCATCTCTTACTCCACCTTGACTGCCGTTCCGTAAGCAAAGATCTCGGCGGCACCCTGAGCGATACTGCTGGTGGAAAAACGAACGTTGACGACGGCATTGGCGCCGACCGATTTAGCCTGAGCAGTCATTCGATCGATAGCTTCCCGGCGGGAATCTTGAAGCAGTTCCGTATAGCCTTTCAATTCCCCGCCGATGATATTTTTTAAACCGGCCATAAAATCCCGTCCGATATGTTTCGCTCGTACGGTGCTCCCGGAAACGATGCCGTAGAATTCCACGATCTCTTTTCCCATGACCGTTTCGGTATTGCTGATGACCATAACACGACCCCTTTCTTTGCCATCCCTATGGCTGTTTGACGCGATCCATCCTTTGGTGACAAATATACCACAATCTGGCATCCTGGATTTAAAACCGAAAACCGAACAAGAAATCAGGCAAGAAAGTCCTTAAGGATGGGATATCTGATCGTCAGCCGACGCACCGTAGGGCGTTTTGCCATTCGCCGATGGTCTCCTTCGAGGCATGGGCCAAGGCCGAGGCAACGGCCACTCCGACCCTATTTAAGGAAGCGATGTGTGCAAGATCTTTCCGACGAATCCCCCCAATGGCATAAATCGGGAGGGCCACATGTTTCCTGATTTGCGCAATGGCCGCAATGCCGACCGGAGGATATTCCGAAGGTTTCGTCTTTGTTTTGAAGATCGGCCCGAATCCGATATAGTCGATCGGTTCCGTGGCCGCAGCGACGGCTTCTTCGAGACCATGGGTCGAAAGGCCGATGATGGCCTCTTCCCCCAACAACTGCCGAGCAATACGAGGCGGCAGGTCCCCTTGCCCCAAGTGAACGCCGTCGGCCTTCACGGCCATGGCAAGGTCGACCTCATCGTTGACGATGAACCTCACATCTTGGGATCGTGTCATCTTGCGGAGTTTCATCGCCGTTTCGTAGATCCGGCCCCGTCCTGAACGTTTGTCGCGATACTGGATCAAACGGACACCCGCTTCGATGGCGTTCTCTACCGCTTCAAAAAAAAGGTCCGCACCGGCCCCTTCATCTTTTCCCGTTGGATTATAGAGAGACCGATCGGCAATCAGATACAAGGGCCGAAAAACCATGACTCAGTTGGAGGAATCGGAGAAAAATGCATCGAGAAAGTTTGTTGAAAACCGGCCTTTGATAAAACCCGGATCGTCGAAAATCCGTTTGTGAAGGGCCAAACTTGTTTCCACCCCTTCGATCACGAATTCGGAGAGCGCCCCTTTCATCTTGGCGATGGCTGCATCCCGTGTACCGGCATGCACGATGAGCTTTGCAATCAGCGAATCGTAATAGGGGGTAATGATATTCCCCATGTAACTGGCGGAATCGACTCGGATCCCCGGGCCGCCCGGCATATGAAAGGCGCTGATGGTCCCCGGCGAGGGGATAAAGGTATCCGGCGATTCCGCGTTAATTCGGCATTCGAAGCTATGGCCGTTGAGCTTGACTTGGCTCTGTTTCAAACCCAAGGGTTTACCCGCCGCGACCTTAATTTGTTCCTTCACGAGATCGATTCCGGTCACACACTCACTGATGGGGTGCTCCACCTGAATCCGGGTATTCATCTCGATAAAATAAAAATGATGTTCCTTGTCCAAAAGAAACTCGACCGTTCCGGCGTTCACATAGTGTGAGGCGGCCACCGCCCCGGCCGCGGCCTTTCCGAGCTCTCTTCGGAGCCGGTCATCGACGACGGGGGAAGGCGATTCTTCGATGAGTTTCTGGTGCCGCCGTTGAATGGAACAATCCCTTTCCGGAAGATAGATCATCTTTCCTTTTTCATCGGCCAAGACTTGGACTTCAATGTGGCGCGGTTCGGAAAAAAACCGCTCCAAATAGACGGCGTCATCTCCAAATACCGCCTTGGCTTCCATCTGCGCCGCTTGAAACGATTTTGCGAAAGACGACTTCTCTTCAATGACACGCATCCCGCGTCCGCCGCCTCCGGCCACCGCTTTGATAATCACCGGATAGCCGATCTTATCCGCGATTTCAATCCCTTCCGCTTCCGAGGCAATGGTGCCCTCGCTTCCGGGAATGATCGGGATATCGTGTTTGGCCATCAGATCGCGGGCTTTCGCCTTGTTTCCCATTAAGGTAATGCACTCGGGGAAGGGGCCGATAAATTTGATACCCGCCGATTCGCAGACATCCGCAAAATAGCTGTTTTCGGCCAAGAAACCGTAACCGGGATGAATGGCATCCGCGCCCGTGATCTCTGCGGCGCTTAAGATATTTGGAATATTTCGGTAGGAAAGGGCCGGATCGGCAGGACCCACGCAAACCGCTTCGTCGGAAAAACGAACATGGAGCGATGAGGCGTCCGGCGCCGAATAAATCGCAACGCTTTGGATGCCCAATTCCCGGCATGCACGGATAATTCGGAGTGCGATTTCTCCCCGATTGGCAATCAAAACCTTACGAAACATTTCCTAAACACACAGTTCCCGGCTGAAGGAAGCCCTGAATGAAGTTTGGCTTGGGTTTTTCGGGAGATAAAATTCCGCGATGCAAGGCGAAAATGGCAGGGAATAATCGCCTGACATGGACAAATTTTTCAACGCAGAAGCGGGGCGTTTTTGCCCCGATAAAAAAATTCATGATGTTTTTAGGGCTTCTTTACGCCGGCTCAATCGTAAAAAGCGCTTCGCCGTATTCGACGGCCGCACCATCTTCCACGCAAACCTCAACGACCCTGCCGTCTAAATCGGATTCGATCTCGTTCATCAGCTTCATGGCTTCTACGACACAAAGGATCTGCCCTTTTTTCACCAGGTCTCCGAGTTCGATATAAGGATTGGCATCGGGAGAAGGCGCCTTATAAAAGGTCCCTACAATCGGCGAGGTGATTTGCCGTTTCTTCTTGTCCTCGCTGCGCTCGCCCGGTTTCTCTGCCGAAACTGGCGCTTCTTGCGCTTTCGGCTGCAAATCCTGGGGAGAAACGATATCGGAAACCGCATAGCGTTCCTTCCGAAGACGAACCCTGCTCTCCGAATCCTCGACCTCGACCTCCGTCAACGCGGTCTCGTCCATCAACGCGATCAATTTCTTTATTGCTTCTAAATCCATGACCGCCCTCCCATGGTTAAGCGGTATCAGCGTATAAGGAATAGGGGGGATGATTTCTATATCGTTTCATTTGACACGCTCGATATAGCTTCCCGTTCTCGTATCGATTTTAATCACCGTTCCTTCTTCGATGTACAAGGGCACCTTGACGATCCCTCCCGTTTCGAGCTTGGCCGATTTCGTCCCGCCGGTGGCCGTATCGCCTCGAACACCAGGGGCGGTCTCAACGATCTTGAGGGTGACGAACAAGGGGAGATCGATTCCCAAAGGACTCCCCTGGTAAAACAAGATCTTGACGATCATATCTTCCTTCAGAAAGTCTTTCACCGAACCCACCTGATCGGCCGATAAAAAAAGCTGCTCGTAGGTCTCCGTGTTCATGAAATGATAGGCTTCATCCTGCATATACAAAAACTGCATTTCTTGTTCGGACAGATCCGGTTCGTTAAAACGCTCTCCGGAACGGAAGGTTTTCTCGAGCAGGTTTCCCGTTTTAAGATTCTTCAGTTTTGTTCTGACGAAGGCGCCGCCTTTACCCGGTTTCACGTGTTGAGATTCAACGATGATATAGGGATCGCCTTCCAACTCAATTTTTGCGCCGCCTCGAAAATCAGCAGTCGAAATCATGAGCACTTCTTTCCTGGTGGTCGTCACCAATGACTGAATAAAGATGGATGAGCAGAACCCTTATCTCGAGCGTTTAACGCCGGTCGTCAGCGGCCCTGCTTGATCGCTCGTCGTCTCTTCCGCCGGATTGCTTCGATTCTCCACATATCGAATGGCCCCCAAGAGTCCCAAGAGGTAACTTTGGGGACCGAAACCGGCCACCTGTCCGATGACGATGTCCGATATTTTAGAAGTCTGACGAAAGGCTTCCCTTCCGAAGATATTCGACAAGTGCACTTCAACGGCCGGAACCTTCACGGCAAGCAGCGCATCCCGAATGGCAATGCTTGTATGTGTCAGGGCCGCTGCATTGAGCACGATGGCGTCATAACGCCCTTCCACCGCTTCCTGAATACGATCGACCAGCACACCCTCCGAATTCGACTGAAAGGTCTCGACCTCAACCCCCTGTTGCTTCGCAAAGGCATGGATTTGTCGATCGATCTCGGATAAAGTTGCGGCGCCGTAGATCCCCGTCTCCCGCGTTCCCAACAAATTGAGGTTTGGGCCGTGAAGCACCAACACGCGCATCAGACGCCGATCTCCTCTTCCAAGCTGTCGGCCACCATCCTTGCATAAAACCGGCTCTTTCCAAAACTTTTTTCGGCTGAAATAACAAGAAGCAAGAAATAGTCCCTGCTGACCTTTCGAAGCACAATGGTCGCTTTTTCGGTCAACATGCAAAGCTCGCATACGGCGCCCATATCGGATGAAACACTTGCCTTGTCCGCGGAAGACCAAAAGGTGCCGTATTCCGCAACGAGCAAGGACAAATCGAAGGAAGGATCGACCTTGTATTCCTCAATAATAATCCCGTCCATATCCGCGATGGCCACCCCGGAGAAATCGTCTATCTTTTCGGCCATTTTCTTCAGTTGTTCCTGAAAGCTCATCGTGTCTTCTCCCTTTGAATGGCATTCAGCCACGACCTCAAGCGTGAGATTTTTTGATGATTTTTACGGGAAGCTCCGAGGCCGTCCACCGATTTAGATTGTCCTCGGAGCTTCGCAAGCGCCAATTTCAAACCGGCTCTGCTTTCGAAATCCGTCGGTCGCTTCGCAAGCAGGATTCGATAAATATCGGCTGCCTCCTGATAAGCCCCTTGCCCCATATAAAGTCCGGCGAGCGTGGGCGTGGCGATGGTATCCACGGCTTCACCGGTGGAATTTGCCCGATCATCCCCCCCTCGCATCGTACCGGTCGGCCTTGTATGAGACGACGAACCCATCGATAAGGGCGCACCCGCTGTTATCGTGCCACCTCGCATGGGTTCCATCTTCTGCAAGGCATTGAGGGCTTCTTTATCTCCAGGGTCGATGCGCAGGATTTTCCGAGTGCAGGCAATCGCCTTCTCGCCGTCTCCCTCATCTTGGTAGATACACGCCAAATTTCTCAATGAAGCGATATTGTCCGGATTGATTTCAATGGCTTGTAAGAACTGGGCTTTGGCCTCGGATAAGCGCTTTTGCTCGCGATAGACTTTTCCGAGCAAAACGCGCGCAGCAACCAATGAGGGATTTTTTTCGATCCCGTCGATAAGGACCGAGATCGCATCCTTGGGTCTCCCGCATTTAAGATAAGCTTCGGCCAAGGGAACAAACAAGCGAGAACCCGGTTCTCCCGCAAGCCGATGGTTTAAGCGGTCTATCTCTTCTAAAAGCGACTTATCGACCATGATTCCCCGCCAGTGCGCATTCGCGCGCCCGGAACAAACAATACCCATTGCACACCCTCAGGAAGCCCTTGGATGTACTCCACCTCTTTAGGACTCGCTGAACACGCCTTTGGCATGCATACCGATCCAGAATGTAAAAAACGGCTCACGTGCCGCTGAAAAGATAAGGGACATGCCGCATCCGGCCGTTTTTCCAAATGGAATCGAACGAAAACGATCATAGCAAATCGGCAAGAAAAGTCAAGGAAGGTTCGCCTGGAAAACCGATTTCATCTCAACAACTTTATTAAGGATTTTTCTGGCCATCTGCCGCTTCGACATGAGAGGCAGGGGGGTGACGGCTCCTTCGGCATCGATTAAAAGCGCCGCATTGGTCTCGCTATCGAACCCCGCGCCTTTGACGGTTACATCGTTGGCGACAATCAGGTCGAGCCCTTTTCGAGTTCTTTTTTCCTTTGCATTTTCGAGAAGATTTTCCGTTTCCGCGGCAAAACCGACGACAATCCGTCCGGGGTGTCGGTTTTGCCGTGACCCGAGTATATCCTCTGTTTCTTCCAATTGTATCGTTTGGAGACGACCGGTTTTTTTTATCTTTTGAGAGGCGGTTTGGATGGGTCTGTAGTCACTGACCGCCGCCGCCATCAACACGATGGACGATTCGGGAAGGGTGGCGTCAAAGGCCCTGGACATTTCCGCAGCCGTTTTGACGGAAACCCGCTCGACTCCGGCTGGTGTGGACAGTGCAGTCGGTCCGCTGATTAAGACCACGCGCGCGCCCCGCGACTTGGCCTCTTCGGCAAGGGCATATCCCATTCGACCGGATGATCGGTTGGAGATATAGCGAACCGGGTCGATGGACTCTTGTGTCGGACCGGCGGTTACCATGACACACTCCCCGGCCAATGACGGAGGCTCCCTTAATAAGACGTCTTTGACCCGTTCGACGATTTCGCTTTCATCGGCAAAACGGCCGATGCCCACTTTCCCGGATGCCAAAGCACCGATCGCCGGTCCGACCAGCTCGACCCCCCGGCGTCTCAGGCGCGAAATATTTTCGCGCACACTGGGATGTTCCCACATACCGAGGTCCATTGCAGGCGCAATCATCACCGGGGATGTCGCGGCCAAGAGCAGCGTTGAAAGGAGATCGTCGGCGAAGCCGTTGGTCATCTTTGCAATAAAATTCGCCGTAATCGGGGCGATTAAAACAAGATCGATCTCCTGAACAAGCCCCAAATGAGCTATATTCTCCTGAGGATCGAACAGGCTGCTGAAGACCTTACGGCCGGAAAATATCTTGAGTGTGAGCGTCGGAACGAATCGATGCGCCGTCGGCGTGAGCACCACTTGAACCTCCGCCCCCGTCGCGGTCAAATCCCTTACAATTTGGAGTGACTTATAAGCCGCAATGCTGCCCGTCACCCCAAGCAGAATCTTTTTCCCGGCAAGCACTTCATTCCTCTTTTTCGGCAGTCGGGGAGGCTTCGGCGGGGGCTTCAGCCGACGCATGCTCCGTAGAGGCTTCTCCGAGATAGATACTCAAGTCTTTTTTAATCTCGTTGGATATTTCGCCTTCCCGTTCGGCAAGGATGGCTCGGCGCTTCATTTCCTCGCGCAGCCGTTTTTGCTCCTGCTGAGCGATCACCGCCTCCTCACCGTAGAGAATCTCCATCTCACCCGAGAGGATTTCTTCAACGGCAATGGTGGTTTCCTTTAGGCCCGTCCAGACGGGAATGGTTGATTTTGCACCCTCGATCAGCTGTCTTGCCCGTTGTGCGGCAACAATCACCAAGCGAAATCTGGAATCGATTTTAGACGTGTCCAACTCAATGGGTAACGAAACAATGTTCATAAAACTCCTTTCATTCGGCAGACCCCTCTTTATCGGATTGAGAAGCCCCGCCAAAGCGATGGATGAATCGGTTTTCTACCCAACTTCGCTCCGCCGGCCCCATCCGAACACGTTCTGCATGGATGATCGCCATCATATTATGAATGGCACCTTCGTACTCCCTGTTAATGATCAGATATTGATACGACCCAAAATACGCGATCTCCTCGCGCGCCTTTTGGAGGCGGCGCGAGATCTCTTCCGGACTATCCGAGGCGCGATCGATCAATCGCTGCTTGAGCACCTCGAAAGAAGGCGGAAGCACATAGATATAAACGCCGCCATCCCAGCGTTGTTTTAAAATCATGGCCCCCTGTGAATCGATGTCCAGGATGACATCGACCCCGCGCTTTATCCAATCGTTCAATAAGGATTGAGATGTCCCATAGTAATGCCCGTGAACCTTCGCCCATTCGATAAAGTCTCCCCGATCGACGTTTTTTAAGAAAGAGGCCTCACTGACGAAAAAATAATCTTGGCCATTCACTTCCCTCGGTCTCGGAGGACGGGTCGTATAAGAGATCGAAAAAGCGAGGTTATCGACCTTCTGCGTCACATCCCTGCAAAGAGAGGTTTTCCCGGCACCGGAAGGGGCGGACACCACAAAGAGAAGGCCTTTCTTGTCCATTCTACTTAAAAAACCCTCCTTGAGGAGTGTCCCAGCCGTTTCAACCGATCAACCGCAATGGGATACCGGCTTTCGGGGCGCCGTTTACATGTCGATCCGGGCCTGCCGATGCCGTATCGATCGGCAAAATCGCGTGGCCGCGATGGATTATTCTATATTTTGAACCTGTTCCCGTATCTTTTCAAGCGCGCTTTTCATGCCGACAACCTGCATTGAAATCTGCAGGTCGTTCGACTTTGCACTTAGCGTGTTGACCTCGCGATGCATTTCTTGGAGGAGAAAATCCAAGGCGCGCCCCACCGATTCCGCCTTGCGCAACATCTTCCGAAACTGACCCACATGGGCCCCGAGCCGGGCCCGCTCTTCCGAAATATCCGACCGCTCCGCCAAGATCGCGACTTCCTGTGCAAGACGAATCGGATCGATCTTAAGCCCCTGTGACAGTTTAGAAACACGTTCCTCCAGTCGCGCGCGATACGACTTGAGCACCACCTTTTCCAGGGCCTTAACCCTGATGAGCCGCTCCGAAAAGTGCTGTAGGTGCCCTAACAAGTCGGAAGCAAGAACCTTCCCCTCTTCCTTTCTCATCTTTTCAAGCGCCGACATTGCCTGACCGAGCACTGTCTCGATACGCTTCTGTAGCTGGGTATCTGGAAGATCCGCTTCGGAAACGGAGATGATGTCTTGGAAGTGGCTGATTAAAGCCACATCGATCTCGCCCGAAAGATGCAATTTTTTTTTAAGCTGCTGAAGGAGCCGACAATAGGCTTCCGCTGCATCGAGATCGAGGCGAATCCGCTTCCCGGTCTCCGCCGTCTTTTCGACTTTGATAGACAGATCAAAGCGGCCCCTTGTAAAACGGCTTTGTATCTTTTTCTTAAAAACCTCCTCCATCGACGAAAGGGGCCGAGGAAGCCGAACGCCGACATCACAGAATCGATGGTTCACAGAGCGGAGTTCAACAACGAGAAACCGGCCTTGATAAGCGCCCTCCGCCCTCCCATAGCCGGTCATGCTTCGAATCATATCGTTCGTAATCTCTTGCGGTTTCTACTTTTTTGCGCTCAACATTATAAAAACTGCCCATGACCTTGTCAATCTTGCCGTCAACCCGCAAAACCTATTTACCTTGACACCATGAAATGCAAACAAAAAACGTATATGAAAGCTGAGATGAAACACGGTCGCGACTCCATATGAATCAGGCAGGAAGCCATCTTTAGGGTTGTCATTCCCGTACAGACGGGAATCCAGTGATCTAAAATACATGGATGCCCGCTTTTGCGGGCATGACACATTCAGGAAATTTCAAATGAAGTCACCCCCCGAACCACCCGGCAATTGACTTCGTTTTCAGGGAGATATAGAATAAAAGTCTTCATTTTTATGGCCCATGAATTTAAGGTCGATAAAAGTTTTTTTTAAAAAGGTTGATGAAGTTTATTAAAGGCCTAAGAAAAACGAACGATCCTATATGACAGTACATTCCAGGAACGAGGAATAAAAAACCTGATGTATCGGACACTGCCCAAGCAGGAAAAATCACACAGACCCCAAAGATTGGGAGAACACCTCACTGGGCTTGGACACCTCTCTCAACGACAGCTCCATCGAGCGCTGGACGAACAAAGGAAAAGCGGCAAGCGCTTGGGGGAAATCGTCAATCAGTTTAAATTCGTCCCGGAAGAACTCATCGCGCAATCGCTTGCATCCCTTCATGGTTTTAAATATGTCACCCCGGCAACCATGACCATCGACCCCGACCTTTTTCTGATGATCCCGGAAGGACTGGCCAGACGCCACATGGCGGTGCCGATCGA
Organism: Nitrospiria bacterium; assembly: GCA_046756925.1. Taxonomy (GTDB): domain Bacteria; phylum Nitrospirota; class Nitrospiria; order SBBL01; family JAADHI01; genus JAJDBU01. Next base: position 39,993 of record JBHHXH010000008.1, on the reverse strand, counting down.
GGTGCAAAACAAGGAACTCACCGTGGCCATGGTGGATCCCTTGAATTACGAATCGCTGAATGACCTTCGTTTTTACTCCGGCTTGATTATTGCTCCCGTATTTGCAACCCGGAAAAGCATCCTCGAGACCATCGAGCAGAACTATAAATTCGACACGTCCTCCGTTGAAGAGATTGTCAAGGCCACTGCCAAAGATTTTGAAGACAGCGCCATTCAAGTCATTCCGGGCCTCTCGGAATCGAATCTCTTAAACACCGATACCCGTTCCCTCGAGGAAAGAAGCAGCATGGCCCCCGTGATTCAATTGGCCAACGTCATGTTAAGCAAGGCAATTAAGATTCGGGCCAGCGATATCCACGTGGAGCCCGGCAAGGCTGAATTTCGAGTCCGATACCGGGTCGATGGTCTCCTCAAAGAAGACATGCGGATTCCAAAATGGGTTCAAAATCCCTTGGTATCGCGGATCAAGGTCTTGGCGAACCTCGATATCTCCGAACGCCGCTTGCCGCAGGACGGCGCCGTACGGGTCATTGCGGAAGGCAGAGAAGTCGACCTTCGGATATCCACCCTTCCAACCATCCACGGAGAAAAGGTGGTCATCCGTATATTAGACCAGTCAAAGATTCTCACCGACGTGGAACGGATCGGTCTTTCCGAAAAAGATATGGTGACGGTCCGTAAAATGATCAACCGGCGAAAAGGGATGATCCTGGTGACCGGTCCGACCGGAAGCGGAAAAACCACGACACTTTATGCCATCATTCAAGAATTGAAATCGGAAACAAACAATCTTACCACCGTCGAGGATCCGGTCGAATATACGGTGGAAGGAATCAACCAAATTCAAATCAACACCGACGTCGGCCTCAGTTTTTCTTCCTGCCTGCGATCCATTCTCCGGCAAGATCCAAATATTATTTTTGTCGGCGAAATTCGAGATAAAGAAACGGCGGAAATCGCCTTTCGAGCCGCGATGACCGGACATTTGGTGCTTTCCACCATTCATACCAACGATGCACCGTCCACCATTACCCGATTGATCGATATCGGCATTCCACCTTATCTTGTCTCATCGTGTCTGATCGGCATTATTGCACAACGGCTGGTCAGAAAACGTTGCTTCAAATGTAATGCATCGAGAACCGCCTCAGGCCGTCTTCCGGAAAACCTCACGATAGAGGAAGGGTGCAACGCTTGCGACTATACCGGTTATTACGGCAGGATCGGGGCTTTTGAAATATTGCCGGTTTCGGCAAAAATCAGGGAACTGATCTCCTCCGGCGCCAACGATCAGGAAATTCGTACAGCGGGCATTGCCACCGGCATGTCATCCATCGAAGAAGACGGCTTGGAGAAAGCGAAACAGGGCATTACAACGACGGAAGAGGTTGCGCGTGCGGTTGAAAACGAGGACGTCTTTAAAAGTACCTGCGCGCAGTGTCAGCGCGCCATGCGGATCGATTTTCTAATCTGTCCCCACTGCGGCGCAGAATCGTCCTATGTCTGTGCCGGGTGTGGAAAATTTCTGCAGCCGGAATGGTCGGCCTGTCCTTATTGTCGTCAAAAAAAGCGCCGTGACAAGGTCTTCTAAAATCACTGGACCACAAGACCCTTCGGGCCTCGCAAGCCGCGGCAACATCGTCCAATCGGCATTCAATCCGGAAGAGACGATCATCACAAATACGTGATGCGCAGCGCTTATCATTATAAAATAAAGGATGTGGATCGATGTACACCATTACACGTGAAATCCATTTTTGTTACGGCCATCGGCTTCTAAATCACCGGGGGAAATGCCGCCACTTGCACGGCCATAACGGAAGGGTGGAAATTGGTCTTCGCTCGGATGCCCTGGATGCGCTCGGCATGGTGCGGGATTTCGACGAGATCAAACAAATTGTCGAAAAATGGATACACGCAAATCTCGATCATCGGATGATCTTGTGCAAGGCAGACCCCATGACCCCCTTCCTGGAAGACATGCGTGAACCCTATTACCTCACCGATACCAACCCGACGGCCGAAGTCATTTCGAAATTAATATTCGACTACACGGCCTCTCAAGGGCTGCCGGTTACTGAAGTAAAATTATGGGAAACGGCAACATCCTGCGCAAGTTACCGTCCGACAAATAGCGGACGTCTTTAGATAAAGGAAAGGAGTCGAATGAGGGTGTCCCGCATCTCGCGGCGTCCGACGACCATGTCGATCATGCCGTGTTCCAAAAGAAACTCCGCCCGCTGAAATCCTTCCGGGAGCTGTTCCTTGATCGTCTTTTGAATCACGCGCGGTCCCGCAAACCCGATGAGTGATTTCGGCTCTGCAATAATAATATCGCCCAACATCGCAAAACTCGCCGTCACGCCGCCGAAGGTTGGATCGGTCAACACCGAAATATAGAGCACCTTCGCTTCATGAAGCCGGGCGATCGACGCACTGGTTTTCGCCATCTGCATTAAAGAAAGCACCCCCTCCTGCATTCGCGCACCCCCCGATGCCGAAAAAATCACCAAAGGAAATTTGCCTTCTCTCGCCCTTTCGATCCCTCGCGTCAGTTTCTCTCCAACCACCGATCCCATGCTGCCGGCCATGAAACTGAAGTTCAATATGGCGATCACCACCTGTCGTCCGTTCATTTTTCCGGCGCCGATCACGAGCGCATCCGCATATCCTGTTTTCTCCCGATTGCGTTTAAGCCGTTCTTTATAACGGAGCGTGTCTTTAAAGGCAAGCGGATCGACCGGTGCAAGCGCGCGATCCCATTCGTTAAACGTGCCCTCGTCGATCACCATCGTCATCCGCTCGTTGACCGAGATTGGGAAATGGTAGTCGCACTTGGGACACACCTTCCCGGAACGGATAAGCTCCTTCCGATAGATAATGTCGCGGCAATTGTTACATTTAACCCACAACCCCTCTGGAAATTTGATCTTTCGCGGATCGGGGAGAAGATGTTTTTCCTTCTTAAACCAGGGCATAATATCTGCCTTCCACCTGCTTTCAATCAGCATGCATGGGATAAAACCCCTTGCTCAAAGCGAAGCGATTCCGATCAATAGCGGTAATGGTCGGACTTGTAGGGACCTTCAACCGGAACCCCGATGTACTTGGCCTGCTCGGACGTCAACTTCGTGAGCTCGACACCCACGTTCTCCAGGTGCAATCTGGCGACTTCCTCATCCAATTGTTTCGGCAGACGGAACACATCCGTTTTATAATCGTTCTTCCAAAGTTCAATTTGCGCCAAGGTCTGGTTCGTAAAAGAATTGCTCATCACAAAAGAAGGGTGACCGGTTGCGCAGCCTAAATTTACGAGCCGTCCCTCGGCCAAAATAATGACCGAATGTCCATCCGGAAAATAAAATTCATCCACCTGCGGTTTGATATTCACCTTCTTCACCCCAGGCCGCTTCGTCAACTGAGCCACTTGAATTTCATTGTCGAAATGCCCGATGTTGCACACGATGGTTTTGTCTCTCATTTGCGCCATGTGTTCCGCTGTAATGACATCGCAATTACCGGTGGTGGTCACATACAGATTGCCTTCCGCTAACGTATTCTCCAGCGATTTCACCTCATAGCCTTCCATTGCCGCCTGCAGGGCACAAATGGGATCGATTTCCGTGACAATCACACGGGCGCCATAAGTTTTCATTGAATGGGCGCAACCCTTTCCAACATCCCCATAGCCGCACACCACAACGACCTTTCCGGCAAGCATGATATCGGTTGCGCGTTTAATCCCATCGGCCAGGGACTCTCGACAGCCATATAGATTATCGAATTTCGACTTGGTCACCGAATCGTTGACGTTAAAAGCCGGGAACAAGAGCCGCCCTTCCGATTTCATCTGATATAAACGGTGCACCCCCGTTGTGGTCTCTTCCGAAACCCCCCTGATCTCCTTGGCCATACGCTGCCATCTGGTCGGATCCTCCTGTAAGGATTCCTTGAGAGAAAGATACAGTTCCGCTTCGTCCTCTGCGCTGGGTTTAACATCCAAAAATGTGGGATCGGCCTCGGCCTCCACCCCTTTATGGATCATTAATGTCGCATCTCCACCGTCATCGACGATGAGGTTCGGACCCTTACCACCGGGAAAAAACAAGGCTTGCTTGGTACACCACCAATAATCCGACAAGCTCTCCCCCTTCCAGGCAAAGACCGGCACACCCAATTCCGCAATGGCCGCCGCCGCATGGTCCTGTGTTGAGAAGATATTGCAGCTCGCCCATCGCACATCCGCACCCAAGGCAACCAATGTTTTTATCAACACCGCCGTTTGTATCGTCATATGCAAGGAACCGGTAATTCGAGCGCCTTTTAGCGGGCGTATGTTTTTATATTTGCGCTGAAGCGCCATCAAGCCGGGCATTTCCGCTTCTGCCAGGGCAATCTCTTTATGACCCCATTCCGCCAGGGACAGATCTTTTACCTTAAAATCTTGAGTTTCGGTTGTTGCGTTTGTCATTGGCTACCTTTTTCTAAGAGGTTGATATTATGAATATTTATTGAATTTATGATGAGAAGTATTTAAATCATGACCCATCTACGTGAATTTTTCTAGAAACCCGCAGCATCTCTTATTTCCCCGATCTTGTCGGTTTTCTCCCAGTTAAAATCAGGGTCTTTTCGACCAAAATGACCGTAGGCTGCCGTTTTTTTGTAAATTGGCCGTTTCAATTGCAGGTGTTCTATAATGCCCTTCGGGGTCAATGGAAAAATATCCCGTACTATTTTTACCAATTTCTCTTGTGGTATCTTGCCGGTACCTTTCGTATCAATCAATATCGATACGGGATCGCTCACGCCAATTGCGTAAGCCAGTTGCACCTCACAACGTTCGGCCAAGTCCGCGGACACCAAGTTTTTTGCGATGTATCGGGCCATGTACGATGCGGATCGATCGACCTTCGACGGATCTTTCCCGGAAAACGCACCCCCACCGTGGCTGCCGACACCTCCATAAGTATCGACGATGATCTTCCGCCCGGTCAGACCGGCATCCCCCTGAGGACCTCCAATCACAAACCGGCCGGTCGGGTTGATGTGATAAATGATGGTTTCTTGATCCAGCAAGGCTTCCGGAATGACGGGTTTGATCACTTTCTCGACGATGTCTTCCCGGAGATCCTTTAAGGCCGTTGTGGGGCTGTGCTGACAAGAAACAACCACCGTCGAAACCCGGACAGGTTGTCCCTTCCGATACTCGATGGTCACCTGCGCCTTTCCGTCGGGACGCAAGTAGGGGAGAATATCCTCCCTTCTGACCTCGGCCAGCCTTCGGGTCACCTTATGAGCGAGCATGATGGGCATGGGCATCAATTCTTCGGTTTCATTGGTGGCATAGCCGAACATCAATCCCTGGTCCCCAGCACCACCCGGATCGACACCCATGGCGATATCCGGAGATTGATTGTGTATGGATGTCAAGACAGAACAGGTTTCATAGTCGAATCCGTACTTGGCCCTGGTATATCCAATCTCCTTAATCGTTTGCCGAACAATATCCGGAATCTCCACGTAACAGGAGGTTGTTATTTCTCCGGTCACAAAAGCCATCCCCGTACTGACAACCGATTCGCAGGCCACACGACAATCCGGATCTTCCGCAATAATGGCATCTAAGACCGCATCCGAAATCTGATCCGCAATTTTATCCGGGTGCCCCTCCGTCACGGATTCCGAGGTAAATATAAAATTTTGATGTTGCATGATACCCTCCCACAGTCTGTTTTATATTTGAATGGACAAACAAATGACTCATGAAAGATCCATCTATTTGCATCTTGTAAATTGGCGGCCCAGATAGCATTCTTTTGGTCTTAGGCCCTTTAGAGAAAGAACGGTCAGTGTTGATCGATATTATAGGCCATAACTTAGAATAAATAAAATTAAATTTCTAAAAACGATCCACCGAAGCTCCCAACCGTCTCAAGAGGCGGGGCTTACACAAAAAAAAGGTGGATGCCTAAAAAGGCATCCACCCCTTAACCACATTACTTGAACGCTAATTATACCGTATCGTCCGTGTCGTCCTTATGATTTTCCTTGTATTGAATCGCTGCGGATCGGGCCCAGAAGCCGCATCCGATTAATACGAAAAAGACCACCGGAGGAACGATGTAAACACTCTGAGGAATGGGCGGTTCCATCATCAAATAGTAGAAGGTGGAAAGTGCCATTCGTCCATCCACCTCACCGGCGTCACCATCCCAAGCAAAAAACGTAATGGGAATATTTTTACCTGCGACCAGCTGCGCGGATTTCTCTTTATCTTCTGTCAGAAGCGCCCGCTTCATGATCACACGCCATCGGCCGTGTTCCCATTTGGAATAAACGACCTTCACATTCTTGTCCTCTCGAACCTGAAGAGTGTCGATTCCATGCCCTTCAATTTCCTCAACGGTCCCGTCCGATTGCCATTTCCAGAGATCGACGCCTCTCTTTTTGTCTCCATGGACAAAGTACCATTTTGTCGGAGGGGCGATTTCCTCCCATTTCTGGCCGAATTGAATGGCAATGCCGTCATTATATACGCCGACCGGCTCGGGGTTGACATCTTTCAACGGACCCAATTTGGTATCGTTTTCATGCGTATATTGCGTCGTATTAATGGCGGGAAAGGCCTCCGAAGAAAGCCGCTTGAAATCATAGACCGCTTCCTTGTTTTCATCCCGATGGCTTTCCGTCCGATCATCCCACTCGAAAAGGATGGCCACTTCATTTTCATCGTAAAGGGACCGGACCCTGATATCGTCGATCGTCCGAATAAAGTGTCGTGGCGGCTGAATAATCTGACTTGCCATCCCCACAAATTGGGGCTCCAACATATTCCACTTCTCGTCATCGGGCGTTGTAGGCGTACCGCCTTCTTCAATGAACTTGGACTTAATGACAAATCCAATCGCCGGTTTCCCCGTTTCCGGATCGAGCGGTCGCTTGACGTCCGTGAGAGACATCACGAAATTGGCCACATGCCAACGCTCTTCCACCGTCAACTCGTCGTGAAAGGACGGCATTGGGGTTCCATTTAAGCCCGTCGATATTTCCCGGAACACAAACCGGGGATTATAGGGATCTCTCCGGTTTCCACGAAGGTTCCAGGGTTTTTGAAGGTTGGCTGGAAAAATCGGGAAACCCCAATCATCCCGTTGGGTAAGGTTCCCATTTCCACGGCCTTCCACGCCATGACATTCGACGCATTTCGCCTTGTTCATGAAGAGGTCCCGGCCCTGCTCGATGCTCTCGGGCGAGCTCGGAATTTGGGTCCCATAGTCGATGACGGTCATCTCTTCGTCCGGATCATCAAACTCCCGATCCTTGACCATCTCTTTTTTGATAAAGGCGACGACATTCTTCCTCTCTTCCACGGAAAGAATCCCCCCCCAGGGCGGCATCACAGAACCAGGCAAGCCGTGCGTCACGCTGTTGAAAAGATCCTCATCCGTCGGAAGGTCTCCACTCGCCGTATGCCGAATCTTAAAGGTTCCTTGATTGAAATTCCTGGGTTTGGTCGCCAATCGAATGGCGGACGGCCCGTCTCCGGCGCCGTCGGGTCCGTGACACCAGACACATTTTCTAAAATAGACTCCTTTTCCCGCCTCGATTTCTCCGCCGCTTTCCATTTTCGGTTTATAAGGGCCGGGCGGAGGCAAGGTCGGCGCCGGGGCGACCGAGAAGACTCCCCCCTTCGCCGCATAAACAGGCGCCTTTAAACCAAGACTAAAGACGGATACCGCAAGCACGGAAAGACCGACGATCCCGGTTTTGACGAATCCAATCGTCTTTATATTGCGCATAATACCCACCATTTTTAAACTTCCCCCTCTATATATGCTTTTTTGATTGGGATTATCTATCGGCATGTTCATCAGCTTTATCCCCATGTCCTTGGGAAGAATCCCGTGTGCCAATATTCAAATATAATCACCTTCCAGATCTCGTTGGTGGTCAGATGTTTTTCCCAGGGCGGCATCGCCGATGCCCATGGAAACGCTTCACGAGAGAGATCCGGACCGCCCTTTGACACCCGCCAGAAAACGAAGGTTTCTTGGAGCTGTGAAATGGTGCCCGGATCCGCAAAGTTGGCTGGAATGGGGTTAAAAGCAAAGGAAAACGGACCCTTTCCATCGAGGTTGTCCCCATGGCAAAAGAAACATCCGGCCGTTCCGAAAAAGACGACGCCGCCTTCCCGCACCTGCTGCAGGAACTTCGGCGCATCGTCCACCCAGGAATTGGCGCCAAAATATTTGCTCTCATCCCCCACCTTCAGATAATTTCCATCATCTCCGATCCGAAATGGGTTTTCAGCGGTTTGGAGCGTGACCAGCTTTCGGTGCACATTAATACTGGCCGGAGGGGCGGGATGAACGGTTCTCAGCTCGATCGGCTCCCCAAATTTGGGCAGCATTTGATTGTAGGTCTGAAAGGCGATCAAGCCGGGTACGATTAAAAAAGTCGCAGCACGGCTCAACTTTGCCTTGGGATTATCTTCCCTTAACATGAAGGCGATCGGACCGGCAAAGTCCTCCCAAGATTCCCTTGTCACCGAGCAATAGAGCAAGATGCCGACGGTACACACCCCCATGTACATGGCCAGCAAGGAAAACGGTATGGGGGGTTGCAAGATGACCCGCATCCCGACATAACAAACCGCCCAAAGGATCGGAAATTGAATGAGTTTGGGGATATGTATCCCCATCTTCTCTTTCACCACCCATGCCAAGAATATGCACCCGATCATCAATCCCACTTCGATGACCAGTGCAAAATACCCTGCGCTGAACGGTCCGCCGCCCCCACCCGCCCAGGCCGTCAATGGAATTGCCGCCATGACCGCGAGGCTCAGTGGAAAGATTGTATAGCGCTTATCGATTTTCATAATTGCTCTGCCTCCCTTTCCCTTCTCAAAATCGATGAATTATTCATGACGATCTCCAGCTTCGGCACCGAAGGAGTCGCCTCCGATGCCGCCGCCGTTCTATTTTATTTATGCATCCGGAGCCGCCGCCTCTTCCGCAGGAGGCAAAATCGATCCCTCTTTTTCATTGGGCAAGCGATCCATACCGTCTGCAACGGCGGTCTCTATGTTCTGCGCCAACAGATGATCGACCATAACATCCAAGCCGGATACGGTAAATTTATGCTTAAAGTCTTTCAGCATGTCGTCGGCAAAACCCGGCACAATGAAGGCCCCCGGATCCATAATGGATTCGATGACATATTCCCTTGGTGTCGTTGCATGGGCCTTGCCCTCTTTCACCCGCTTCAAGTATTCCGGGGATTTGATCCGATTCGGTGCATTGGTCCCCTCGATCAACAAGGGTCCGATCATGCCCGTCGTCGCGATGGAGATGCCCGGAATCTTATGGCAGGCAAAGCAGGTCATTTTTTGAACGATGTCCTCCGCCGAATCGGAACCTAAGGCCACCGTCGGTCCTTTCTCGGCCGGGGCTTCCTCTCCGCCTTCACCTTCTTCGCCGCCTTCGGCAACCAGCGCTTTCCCCCAGTATTCTTCCCAGGAATCCTTGGCCGTCCATTTCCCCATGTCTCCAGATCGCGTCTGCAAGAATGATACAACGGCGACAATCTCGGTATCGGCCAATAGAATCGGGGGCTTATTGATGATCGGCATGGGGCTGACCGTATCGTTGGTTCCCTTAAGCCCATAACCCATCACCACGAAGCAATTCGGGCAATACTCCGATTCGACCAGATATTGACCGCCTGTCTCGGCATGCGGCACGATCCCGGAATTCTTTTCGCCGTCGGCATGCATCTTCTTAAATTCTGCATACCGTTCTCCCTTCACCCGTTCGTGAGATCGACCTTCCTCATCAAGCTTGAGCAGGGGATCATCCACATCCGGTTTTTCAAGCGCCAATAGGTTTGGGCACCGGTCCGCTTTTTGCTCCATGAAAAAGCGATGACAAAGCGGACACTGCCCCTTGCCGATGGGCCCCTCTCCCTTGGCCAAGACGCCAAGCGGGTCGTTCGAGCCGAAGATGATCTTTTCACCCATCGTTTTCAGCTGTTCCGGCGTGACCGCCGACACGTCGATGACCTCTGCCGCTTCCGGCGCATCGCCTCGAATTTGAGGCAGCCAATTCGTATAAGCCGCAAAGACGCCTAAGATAAAGCAATACCAAAGCGCGACTTTGAACACAACAACTCCAGCACTCTTTTTTTTAGCCATTCCCTTTACCTACCCCCTCTCATGCGAGGGGCCCAACCTAATGGCCGGCTGGGCCCCTTTTACAGAACAATCCGGTTTTAATGGCTCCCTGCTGGAACGGCCTTTCCGACCTCGGCTCCCGCTTCCACAGAGGCAGGCGCTTTCTTCCCGGAAAGCGCACTCAGCCAAAAGACAAAGAGCAACATCGTCCAGAACAAGAGAACATTCATAGAGTTAATATTGCCGGCATATCCCAGCGGGTTCGTAAACGCCCATGGGGAGTTATCCCGAAGGATTTCGTTGATATGCCAATGGAGCCGGACCGATGAACGAAGATAGCCCATCACGGCCATGGTCCACGTAAAGGCGACAGCCAACATAAAGAGGGCATAGGCGCCTCTGACCGACATCTTACCCCATCGAATCGGCGCAACCTGTTCCGCACCTTTCAACATCTTCGTATTGACCGGCACACCCACACACAGACAGGTTAAGGTTGATGCCACCTGCGGCACGGACAACCCGATTCGAACGTTGGCCGGAATGAAATATCCATAGATGCCTAGGAATAGAATATTGATCTCGGCCCCGATAAAGAGAAAGGCCAAGAACAGGTTCCCCTTCCATGCCCAAGGCACCTTAATGTTCACATTGGACCGCTGGTATAGAATAAACGTGAGCACCGTCGTGGTAATCATCGTATTAATGGCGGTGTTTTTCGCGGACATCACCCCGTAATTCCCCACAACGGGATGCTGGGCACCCCCCATCGCCTTCAGTTCCGCCGGGGTCATCACCAGCGTATGCGGCGTCAACCATGAGATCGTCGAAATCACCAGGATCGCCAATATCCACTTAAAGGCGGGCGCATAGCGCTCATGACCCGGCATACGTCCCATGGCCTGCATCAGATAATAATTCGTGGTAATAAAGAGCGTCGCGATCATCGTCGCCTGCATAATAAACACCCATGCAAGCAAGCCCCCCATCAGGGTGATGCCCATTTGCTGACGATAGGCATAAATCTCCCGCATCAGCCAATACCCGGCAAAGGGCAAGGGGATGAGGGCGAGCACGCCCATGAACATGGCGATATAGCTCATCCAATCGTAATGCGCCTTCTCTTCCATGGTTTTGGCGCTTAAGAACCGAAAAGCGGCATAAGCGGCCACGACCCCGCCGCCGAAGGCGGCATTTCCAAGGATGCGGTGAATAACAATCGGCACCATCAGCGGCGTATGAATCACCTTCCAGATATCACCTAAAAATCGTCCCTGCTCGTCCACCCCGGAAGGCGACATCATAAAGCCGACCCAGGTATTCGCCATCACCATCAAGACGATCCCGATAGCGTTTAAAAGTGTCCCGATGGCCATGTGGCCCCACTTCCAATCGCCGCAACCATCGTTCATGGCATCCCAGCCATAATAAAAGACGTACAAGACGCCGCTCTCTAGGATAAAAAGCAAGGCATAAATATGCATGACCGGGCGAAAGATCCCCGAGAGGTACCTAAAGAAACCGGGATACAGCGCCAAAAATGTAAAGATCAAAATACCACCCAAAATCGCAGTGACTGAATAAGCGGTCAAACTGATCTTCATCATTTCATGGGCCAGGTCATCGAATTTCTTTCCCAGCTTCGGGTCTTTTCTATAGAGGCAAGCCCCGACGAGTTCCATCGTCCAAACGAACATTGGAACCGCAAGCACGAAGCTTCCAAAGTAAAGATGTTGCTGGTTCGATACCCACAGCAAAGTTCGGCTCTGGAAGTTTCCATAAGTACCGTAATCATCCGGATAAACAAGCGTCGGAGCAGGCGGCCCCGACACAGGTCCGAATTCTCCCTCTTCCAAATAGAAAACGTCTTTCGCCATTTCAACTTCCGGCTCTCCTTCGACCGCCGCCTCTTCCGCACCTTCTTGAGCGACAGCGTTCATTGGAGCAAAAGGCAAGAGAACAAGCATGCCAATCATGCTTAGAAGAATCCAAGCGCTGATCTTCTTTCTTTTTTCTCCATTGGTCATAAACATTTTGTTACCTCCTCATATTGTTTATGTAGGATATAACTTTTCTTAAATCGATCCAAAAACATCGTTATTTATAAGGATAAGGGAGGTTTTGAGCCGGCACCATGAGAACCCAGTTCAAGAAGAGCAAATAATACACTCCAGACGCAACTACCATCATCAATCCAAATACGATCTTTTGGCCCATTCCAGCCTTTGCTGTTTCGTCTTCTTTTTCTGCCATTTTATCTTCCCCTCGATTTCGTTGACACTTTTCTCTTCAAAACAACATACCTGACTTGGCTTAAATTACTTCAATACTCCAAACCCAAACCTTGCTTCCCAGGCATTTCTTCGGTACTGGAATGCAAAACATGTTTTTATATTAATAGTGGAATCCTGGCGGTGCATGCATGGTATACCAACTCACCCAACATAAAAAGACAATGGCAATGTAAAAGAGATACTTTCCTATTTTTGGTTGCGGTATTTTCGCAGGATCCAAAAGCCTTCCCTCTCCACCCATTTTCAAACCTCCCTATATATAGTGTTCTTTTGACAATAAACCCACTTAAGTGACGGGACTATATCGCATCTATATTTTACTTGTCAAGGGAAAAATAGCCATAAGAAAAACACGAAAATTCTTGACATTATCTTTCGTATGTGGTTTTAATATAAACTTGATGTGTTGATATCTATATCATTGAGGAGGAAAGACCGATGAAGCTTCCGAAACAGATGAAAGATATGCCATATTACTCTCATAAAAATTCATCTTTATTCGATATGTTTATTATTGTCGGCTTGATCTTCAACGGTTTAATGACGGTTTTTGTCCTCCTCTACTGGCTGGACCTCCTCTAGCCAACCTCCGCGATCTCGACCTCGTCGATGGTCTCGGCACAGCGGAAGCCGACCCCGGTTTCTCTGTAGTTAGGTATCATCTTCAATCGAGCGGTCGTTCGCCCCGAAAAATGTGAATCGTTCCAGGAAGACCCCCGCATCACCTTCACTTCTCCAACCTTTGGTCCCTTTGGATTTTTCAAAGGCGCATGTTTGTAATAATCCTGATCGTACCAATCCTGTACCCATTCGCGTACATTCCCCGACATATCGTAGATACGATACGGGCTTTGATCTGTTTCGTACGAACCCACCGTCATCGTAAACACCCCTTTATCCCGCTCTCCTTTGAAGTTGGCGAAGGCGGGTTTAAAATCTTCGACCCAAGGCCAGGTATTCCCTTGTTGTCCACGGGCGGCTTTCTCCCACTCCGCTTCCGTCGGAAGGCGTTGGCCGCGCCATCGGCAATAGTCATAGGCATCCGGCCAACTGACATAAACCACCGGCTGATTCGGATGATCAAAAAAATGGATGTTTTTAACGTAACGGGAAATCGGAGAGCGATGGCCTGTGGCCTTCACAAATTCTCCGTACTGATGTTGGGTGACTTCGTATTGATTGATCTTGTAGGCATCCAGAAAAACGGTGCGAACGGGCACTTCATCAGCTCCACCATCTTCAGAACCCATGATAAACTCGCCCGCAGGGATAAGAATCATTGGGTTTTCCCGTATCGCTTCACTGGCATTGATGGGAAAACGCTCCACAAGGTCGCTTTTGTCCGAGGGAGCCCGCAAAATGATAAAAAATATCCCCACGCCGGTTAGTCCCCCAATAAAAAGGACCATTCCCCAAACAAATACTTTGTTCATTTCCAGACCCTACTCATTGTTTTTGGAAAAAAAGACTACCATAGAAAAAGCATGAAAATCAAAACATCCGCACAGGCCAGCCGCTTTTAAAAAATTCAGCTTTGTCCCACCATCACGGCGGCTTGACACTTCACCCCCTCCCTCGATATGATCCAAGCCACTATCTGAATGGATCCTGAAGGACTTTATGAATGATGCGTAACAATCGTCATCGCCTCGGCTTGTTTCTTGTTGCACTCCTCTTTCTTTTCATTGACATACCCGGCATCGCATCGGCCGAAACGATTTTAAAAACCGCCGGCGATCCAAGGGTGTCCCAAGACATCTATTTCGATACAACGGGACCCATCTCCGGGCCGCCGGCTCCAAAATTACAATATCCCGACAGTTACGGGCGGAGCATGGTCATAGACAACCGCTCCCTTCTTTGGATTTTCATTCAACAGCATTTTTTTCTCGGAAGCTTCATTCTCGGCGTTCCCATGATGGCCTGGATGCTCGAGGTCTTCAGCGTCATGCGGCGGCGAGCCAACCCGGTCGGATCGGATAAAAACGATCGGCTGGCGCACGAATTTATGAAGATCGGTCTTCCATTTTATCCCCTGACGATCATCTTTGGATTCATCCTCCTCGGCAGCTTTCTTCTTCTTTATTCGGAATTCAGCAAGTATATGGCCACCGTCTTTAAGCCGGTCCTCTATCTTTACCTGGCGGTTTTTATCTTGGAAAATTTTCTCCTGGTTTCGTACACGCGCACATGGGAGCGCTGGCGTCTAGGACCCCAAAAATGGAAACATCTTGCACTGGGCGGACTCACCTGTCTCAATGGCCTCGCGATCATCTATCTGGCCAATGCCTTGATGGCCTTTATGATGTCCCCCGCGGGAATCGATGCCGAGGGGCGCTACCTTGGGAACATCTGGAACGCCGTCAATACACCGATTTGGAACCCGCTGAACGTTCACCGGATCTTGGCCAGCATCATGTTTAGCGGCGCGGTCATCGCCGCCTATGCCGCCTTTCAAATGATCACCACCCGCGATCCTGAAAAAAAAGCCCACTACGACCGGATGGGACATGTCTCCATCATGATCGCGATCGTCAACCTCTTTATTCTGCCCTTTGCCGGCTATTGGTTTGCGAAGGTCATCTTTATCTACCGGCAACGGATGGGGGTCACGCTCATGGGCGGCGCACTCAGCTGGCCCTTCATCATGCAGGCCATGCTCATCGGGCTCATCTTCATGACGGTCACCTTCTATCTTTGGCAAGGGACGGCCCGCATGCAGGGCTCGGAGCGTTACCGTCACCTCGTGAAATATATGATGATCGTCCTCGCTGTCTCCTTCATGATCTGGGTCACGCCCCACACCATCCCCGCCACCAGCGGGGAGTTTAAGGCGATGGGGGGCACGCAGCATCCGATTGTCGGATACTACGGCACGATGGCAGCAAAAAACACGGCAATTAACACCATGATCTTAAGCTTCGGGCTTTGCTACATCATCTTTCAGCGATGTAATAAAAAAATGACGATCTCATGGGCCCGATGGGGCAACTTCGCCATGATCCTTCTTTTTGCGCTCTCGGAGGCCTATATCATCTTCGTCGGTGTATATGGTTTTTTTATTCCCGCAAATGTGCGGGTCAAACTGGCCTTTCCTCAATTTCTCGTCGCCATGAGTGCATTGGGAATCGGAATGGGGCTCAACTGGGCCATGCTAAGGCGCTCGAAACTCCTCGGTCCGATCCAATGGGGCAAACTTCCCACCTCGGGCGCCTTTGCGCTTTTTTCCCTGGCCGTCTTCATCTCCACAACCATGGTATTAATGGGCTACATCCGGTCGTCGGTCCGTCTCGACTGGCATATCACGGAGATCATGAAGGATGTAACGCCCTGGGCCGAAACCCCGCCCATGAACTATGCGGTTGGCATGGTCTTGCTAAATGTACTGCTCTTCTGGGCCATCGCGGCCGCGATCTTCTGGTCGGGAGGCGCCGGTAAAATCGTATGGCTGAAGAAACCCAAAGAAACGGCGGAAATCGCCGGTCCCGATGAAATCCCCTCTCCCGAAAGACCCAACTAAATTAACCCACGTCTAAGAGTTGCGGAACAATCTCTGCAGCAGGCCCCATCAGTGAAATATCGGCACAATCCCCCAAAGCAGGATTCGGATTCACCTCCACGACAAGCGCGCCCGTCGCTTTGGCAATCGATGCGAAAGAGGCCGCGGGCTGAACCACTGCGGAGGTTCCGATCACCAGCATGAACGCACAAGACCGACAGGCCTTCATGCTTGCCTCCAAGTTGGCCGGATCGATGCCCTCCCCGAACCAAACAATATGCGGTCGAAGCAAGGCCCCGCAACGCGGACACTTTGGAAGCGGCGGCAATGCAAGCGAGCGGTCCGCTGCAAGCCGGCCGCAGGCCGTGCACCGGATCTTCCAGATATCCCCATGCAATTCAATGACATTCCGGCTCCCCGCCGCCCGGTGAAGACCGTCGACATTTTGGGTGATGAGCGTAAAATCGGAACACGCCTTCTCGAGTGCGGCCAAGGCCGAATGGGCCGCGTTGGGATCTTTGGTCGCGATCAAACGGCGTCGCCATTGATACCACTCCCACACCAATGTCGGATCGCGCCGAAAGGCCTCCGGCGTCGCCAGGTCCTCCGGTTTGTAAGACCTCCAGAGTCCCTCCGGCCCTCGAAAGGTCGGCACCCCGCTTTCGGCGGAAATGCCGGCGCCCGTTAAAACAGTCAAAGACGGGGCGAGTGCAAGCTTTTTTTTAACATAAAGCAGGTCTTTCATAATGTCATACGACCCCGGTTCACCAAATGGCAAAGCCCTCTTCCGATCGAGACCGAGGTCAGTCCTCCCTTCAGTCCTCCCTATAGTTGTTTTCCTTATACCAGATTCCATATTTTATGCAATTGAACGCCGGTAAACGTTCTGCTATTTTAAAACATCGACCTCGTATGGAATCGTATGCATCCTGCTCAAGCCATCCAAAAAAAACCGCCAAAAAAATCACGACTTCTTTTTTGTCTGTTGCTAATTATTTTTTTCCTGAACCGCCTCACCTTTGCCCAAGCCCCTCCGCCGGCAAAAGTCGTCGTGTCCCCCATCGTCAATGAGACGGTACAAGACCAAATTCTGTTGATTGGAACGGTAGAATCGTGGCGAACCAGCCGGGTGGCGACCGAGGCCGCCGGACGGGTCGAATCGCTCCCGGCACGGCGCGGGAAGGCCGTTCGACATGGAGATCTGTTGGCCAAGCTCGGGGCGAGCGATCTTCTCCTTCAACTCAAAGGCGCCCGTGCCAGGAGGAAGGCAGCCGTCGCCCGTCTCGAAATGGCGCAGGAAGATTTAAAGCGCACCGAGAAACTCTTTAAGGAAAATCTCGTTTCAGAAAAAAACCATCGGGACGCAACGCTCAGGGTCCGGGAACTCGAAAAAATCCGCGAAGCCAGCGAAGCGGAGGAATTGCAACTGAAAGACCTGCTCGAAAAAAAAGAAGTCCGCGCCCCTTTTGACGGCATCGTCACCCAGGAATTGATCGAAGAAGGTGAATGGGTCGAAAAAGGCGGAAGCATCGTGCAACTGGTCGATATTTCAAAGGTGCGTATCCTCGTGGACATGCCCGAAAAGTATGTCTCCCGACTCAAAATCGGAGGGACGGCAAATGTGCGCCTGGATGCGCTTGGGAATGGATTTTTTCCAGGATCGGTTCACGCCCTGATCCCTCAAGGGGATCGAGACGCCCGGCTATTTCCCTTGGAAGTCCATGTAAAAAACAAGGGGCTTCGGATCAAGGAGGGCATGCTGGCCAAGGTGTCCTTCGATCTCGGATTGTCCCGTTCGGTATTGATGGTCGAGAAAGACGCCGTGATCCGGCGAGGATCTCAAATTTATATTTTTATCGTGAAAGAGGGAAAAGCCCACAAGCAGAATGTCACCCTGGGACTGGCCAAAAACACCCTCATTGAAGTCATCGGGCCGCTTCAAGAAGGAGCCCAGGTGGTCATCCGGGGGAACGAACGCCTCAGAGACGGCCAGCTGGTTCAGATCGTCCCTTGAAACTTGCCGACCATTTCATCGCTTTCCCCGGAACAAAAGGAGTAAACTCATGAATATGAACCCGAGTATCTAAATCAATGAGACTCATTCAAATCATGATCCATCGGCCGGTAACGGTGACGGTCGGTGTCATTCTCGTCCTCCTCTTCGGTTTCATCGCACTCTTTAAAATTCCCATTCAACTCACGCCGGAGGTGATCAAACCGGAGATCACGGTCGAGACCGACTGGCGCGGGGCCAGTTCGCGAGAGATCGAGCAGGAAATTACGGAGCGCCAGGAAGAACAGCTCAAGGCGATTCCCGGCCTCGTCGAAATGACGAGCGAGAGCCAAGAGGGCCAGTCCTCCATCGTGCTGACCTTCGAAACCGGGACGGACCTCGATGCCGCCCTGCTACAGGTGTCCAACCGCATCGATCAAGTCACGGAAATGCCCGTCGATGCCGACCGTCCGGTGCTTCGTACGGTGAATACCGCGTCTTCGGCCATTGCCTGGTTCATCCTCAAACCCCTCCCCGGCAACAATACCGACATCAACACCTATCACGATTTTGCGGAAGATTACATCAAGGCCCGCTTCGAACGGGTGCCCGGCGTGGCCTTAAGCGGGGTTTTCGGCGGCAATGTGCGGGAAATGCAGGTACAGGTCGATCCCAATGCCATCGCCGCACACGACCTGACCCTGCTCGATCTCATCGAGGCCCTGCGACGGGAGAACGCCGATATCAGCGCGGGCGATTTTGACGAGGGAAAACGACGCTATCTCGTGCGCACGCTGGGGGAATACCGTTCGCCGGAGGAGATCGAGAACGTCGTCATTAAAAGCCGGGACGGAAAACGCATTTTCGTGCGGGATGTCGCCCAGGTCGGCCTCGGCTTTCAAAAACCGCAGCGGACCGTGCGGCAAAACGGCGAACCGGCCGTGGCGGTCAATGCCCTGCAGGAGTCCGGCGCCAATACCCTGGAGGTGATGGATGGGCTCCGCGCCGCCGTTGCGGAGCTCAATGCGGGCATCTTGAAGGATAACCAACTCACCCTGAGGCAGGTCTACGACGAAACCGATTATATCAACGGCTCCATCGACTTGGTTCGGCAAAACTTGATTGTGGGCGGTATTCTTGCGGTGTCCGTGCTGATGCTTTTTCTGCGCAGCGCGTCGAGTACGCTCATTGTCGCCACGGCCATTCCCATCAGCGTTGTTGGGACATTTGTGATCCTGCTCCTGCTGGGGCGGAACCTCAATGTCGTCTCGCTGGCCGGCATGGCCTTCGCCGTCGGCATGGTGGTCGACGTCGCGATTGTCGTCTTGGAAAATATCTACCGCCACCGGCAGATGGGCAAGGGCCGCGCCCAGGCCGCGGTCGATGGGATGGACGAGGTCTGGGGTGCGGTGCTGGCCAGCACGCTCACGACCATCGCCGTGTTTCTTCCCGTTCTTTTTATCGAAGAACAGGTCGGCCAGTTGTTCAGAGATATCGCCATCGCCATCAGCGCCAGCGTCAGTCTCAGTCTTGTCGTCGCCATGACCGTCATTCCCACCTTTGCTTCAAAGGTGATCGGTGTGGCCCAAAATACCGAAAACGACGGTACATTTTCAGGCATCGTTCATGCGTCGGGACGCTTTGCCGACACCATCGCTCAAGGTGTTTTACAGATCTGCCGCCGTCCGCTGCTCTCCGGCATCGTGGTCGTCGGCCTCACCCTGTTTTCCATCGCCCTGGCCTGGTTTTTGATGCCCAAGGCGGAATATCTGCCTGAAGGCAACCGGAACCTCGTGATCGGGATCCTCCTGCCGCCGCCGGGCTATAACTTAGAAGAGATCCGGCAAATCGGCGAGGCCATCGAGGTCGATCTTCGGCCCTATTGGGAAAAGGATCCGAAGGCGCCCAAGGCCGAAGACCCGAATGGGCCCTCCATCCCCAATTTTTTCTATGTTGCCTCAGGGCAGCAGCTTTTTATGGGACTTCGAACGCATGAACCGGAACGGATCCGCGAAATGATTCCGGTCATGCAGGCCACGCTTCGAAAGATTCCCGGCATGATTGCCATTGTCATTCAATCAGGCCTCTTCTCAAGAGGCTTGGGTGCTGGGCGCTCCATCGATGTGGCCTTTTCCGGCCCCGACCTCAATCAGCTCGTCGGCTTCGCAGGGCGGGCCTTCGGCCAACTCATGGGCCTGATGCCCGAGGCCCAACTCCGCCCAGTTCCCAGCCTCGATCTCGGCACCCCGGAGGTACAGATCTATCCGGACCCGGTTCGGATGGCGGACATCGGCCTCGATGCGGAAGATCTGGGGCGCATTGTCGATGCCCTGCTCGACGGGACCAAAGCAAGCGATTATTTCGAGGAAGGCCAGCGACTGGACCTCGTCGTGAAAGGCAGTGACACCTACCGCTGGCAAACCGACCGCTTGGAGCGTCTGCCCATCCGTACGCCGTCCGGCAGCATCGTCACGCTCGGCGCGATTGCCGAGGTCGTCGTGTCGAACGGCCCCCAGCAGGTAAATCATTTGGAACGGGAACGGACGGTGTCCATCAGCGTGGTGCCGCCGATTCATATCCCATTGGAAAAAGCGATGGAGATGATTGAAGAACAGGTCATCGGCCCCATGAAGACCGAAGGCGCAATCAAGCCCCCATACCAGGTAAAAATGAGCGGCACGGCCGACGACCTCGTCGTCACACGGGAGGCCGTGAAGTGGAACCTGATTCTCGCCGCCTTTATTACCTACCTCCTCATTTCTTCCCTCTTCGAAAGTTTTTTCTATGCCTTCGTGATTATGATCAGCGTGCCGCTGGCAGCGGGCGGCGGATTTTTGGGGCTTTGGCTGGTGAGCACCTTTGTGGCCTATCAAACCCTGGATATTTTGACGATGCTCGGCTTCATCATCCTCATCGGCATTGTCGTGAACAACGCCATCCTCATCGTCCACCAGGCCCTCCACTATATCCGCGAGGAAATGATGGACCCCGTTGTGGCGATGCAGCGTTCGGTTCGCGTGCGTGTGCGGCCTATTTTTATGAGCACCCTCACCTCCGTCTTCGGGATGGTGCCGCTGGTGCTTTTCACCGGACCGGGTTCGGAGATCTACCGGGGTATCGGCAGCGTGGTCGTGGGCGGCCTGGTGCTCTCGACCCTCTTCACGCTCTTTCTGGTTCCGGCGCTCTTTACACTGCTATTAAACCTTAAAAAAATCTTTGTAAAAGAAAAGATGACAAGCGTTCAAATGGTGAAAGAAGAATCCGCCAGAAGATGATGTGGCTGGTTGTTTGGCAAAGAAATTGAAGCGATGATTTTCTAAAATCGATAGGGACTTGGCGCCTTTTTTCTTATGAGATTACCCTGAAAGGGCCTCTACATAATTTTCTCGTTGAGACCAAAAAGCGGGTTTTACCTCATAAGCTTCCAAGGCCTCGATGACATCTCCTCCGACTTCTTTTTCTCCATCATTTAAAAACGCATATGCTTCTGTGCCATTTTCCCTTGCTTCACGTGTATCCCCCAATCCAAAAAGATAGCTTCCAATCGTATTCTTGTTTGGTGCATTGATAGCTTGGATAAAGCGTTCTGGACGGTTGCGTGATTTAGGAATCAAGAAATCTATTGCATAGTCAAAACCGCTTTTGCCAGAGATTTTCACCCGTTGACTATAGCGAATTTCATGTTGGTCAAGAAATTGTTTTACATCTTCCCAAAAAAAACCAGCGACACGGGGCTGAGCCATCGTGAACATATCATTTACAGCCAACATGGATTGAACTAAAGAGTGAAGGCGTTGCCCCAAGTTGTGTTTAGATGCTTCAACAAAAAGCTGGCCCCTTTCTATCTTCACCCCAAAGCCGTTCAGTATGGACTCCAAAACAGACTTGCGTTTCGGCACTTTAATATCCAAACCGCTTGTTCTGAGGTCTGCGAGGATGTACCCATCGTCAGAAAGAATAATTTTCCCACCCTGTTTTACGGCATAAAGCTGTATATGATCATTGTGTCGGTCCAAAAAAGGCGTTGTTAATTCACAGGCTCCATTAATAGAGTTGACCGATAATCCATTGCGAAGCCATTCCACATAGGCATCAACAAGATGCTTACATTCTTGGCGGTTCATAACAGTGTTTCCTGAAATGAAGGAGGGTTTTGTATATTGCAGAACCGACAGAACTCTGTAAATGTGCAACCGATGTTAGTAAAGATCATGAAACTTGGATGGGTCAACGGGGTAGGCCCATTTGTCCTCAAAGCCTTCCCGATAAATGTGAATATGTGAATCCCCGATTCTTTCACCATCCGGATTTGTATGTGGGGCGCCATCAATATCTAAACGTACAAGGATAACAACCTTACGACCTCTTGTTTGGTATTTAATTTTCGATAACTTCAAAGTCCCTCGCCACAAATCGAGAAGGAAGTGTTCTCGCTTATCATCACTTATGAGATCATATGTAAGGTCGGTTCCTGAAGGAACAGATACACGGGAAGTTCGAATAAAAGATTTTTGCATTGCGATGAGTTTGTCTGCTTCAGCTTGAGTTAATAACATTTAACCCTGTTTTAATCTACAGACCTTTTACCGGATTTTATTTATCCCTAAAATTCTTGACCTAGCTTAGAGATTCAAAAAGTCTAAGTTCAGGAAGGAAGTCAATCGAAAAAAAATCAGCTGGTCGGGGTGAGAGGATTTGAACCTCCGACTCCCTGCTCCCAAAGCAGGTGCGCTACCAGGCTGCGCCACACCCCGTTGCCGTTCGGCAGAATCCTATCATAATCGGATCGTCATCGCAGATCAATCTATTTAAGGGCCTTCGATTTTAAAACAGCGATCGCCGCTTTGAGTGCGCGGCCCCGGTGACTGTGGGCGTTCTTTTCCGCCGCCGACAATTCGGCAAAGGTTTTCCCGACGGGCGGATAGTAAAAGATGGGGTCGTAGCCGAATCCCGCCCTTCCCGACTGCGATATCGTTATTTCGCCCTTACAGACCCCTTCGACAAGCATGACTGCTCCCTCGGGGCTGGCGATGGCAATGGTGCAGATAAATCGGGCTTGGCGCGCGCCTTTCGGAACGTCTTTCATGGCAGCAAGGAGTTTGTTGAGGTTGTCTTCGTAGCTGACGTTTTGGCCCGCATAACGCGCCGAGTGCAGGCCGGGCGCGCCGCCCAAAACATCCACTTCCAGGCCGCTGTCGTCCCCCATGGCCCAATGCCCGGTCGTCTCAGCGACATAACGGGCCTTGGCGGCGGCGTTTTCACCGTAGGTGGTCCCGACTTCGGGCGGGAGTTTCAGGCCGGGATAGTCGGAGAGGGTTTCGAGGCGGATGTCCAGGCTGGCTTTGAGGATGGACGCGATTTCGGCGGCCTTGTGCGGATTTTCGGAGGCGAGGACGAGGGTCAATGCGTGAGTTCTCCCAGCAGAGCCCGCTGCTGTTCGATCAATTCCCGTATCCCGTCTGAGGCCAGCGCCATGAGCCCGTCGAGTTCCTCTTTATGAAAGGGCTCGCCTTCGGCCGTGCCTTGCACTTCGACATACTTCCCTTTGCCGGTCATCACCACGTTCATATCGACCTCGGCCCTCGAATCTTCCACATAGGCCAAGTCGAGCAGGAGTGCGCCGTCGACCTTGCCGACGCTGACGGCCGCCAAAAAGTCGTATACGGGTAGTTTCTTAAGCCCCCCTTTTTCTTTAAGATCGCGCAGGGCATCCACCAACGCGATAAAGGCCCCGGTGATGGCCGCCGTGCGGGTACCGCCGTCGGCCTGTATGACATCGCAGTCGATCCAAAGCGTGCGTTCTCCGAGGGCGTTCATGTCGATGACGGAGCGGAGCGATCGGCCGATCAGCCGCTGGATTTCCTGGGTGCGCCCGCCCACCTTGCCCCGTGACGACTCCCGGGAAATACGCTCCTTGGACGAACGGGGAATCATCGCATACTCGGCGGTGACCCAGCCCTGTTTCTTGTCCCTTAAAAAGGGCGGGACGCGCTCTTCCACCGTGGCGGTGCAGATGACCTTGGTATCGCCCATTTCAATGAGCACGGCCCCTTCGGCATCCTTGAGAAAATTTCGCGTAATCTTCAAAGGCCGCAAGGCCCCGTCTTTTCTGCCGTCTTGTCGCATGGGAACTCCTTGTTATGAAAAGGGGGGGATTATATCGATCGGGCCGCAAAAGATCAACTGTTAATGAAACCGATAGACGATGCCAAGGGTGAGCGATTGCGATTCCCAGTTGACCTCATTCAAGGGAATCAAGATCACGCCATCCGTGACAATGCCAATTGAGGCAAGCCGATCGATTTCCGCTTGAGATAAAAAGGTAACATCTGTTCCGCGATCGGTCGACCAATCGAGATATTGAAGGTCCACAAAGAAGGTCCAAGCGGGACGGAGTTGATACGACCATCCCGCGGAGGCCAACAGACCCGATCCATCGGCCGCGTGCGTAAAGCTGACCGGGTGCGCAAAATCGGGACGCAGATTCCAGTCGGCTTCCGCAAAATAATCGACCAAATGGTATTCAATGCGTCCGAAGACGCTGAGCTTTTTTCCGGTGTTCAAGGTGAGATCCAGACCCACCCACGGGCCTTTCCATTCCGTTTCATAAGCACTGTTGAGACCGGGGAAAGGACCCAGAGGCGGGGTTAAAAAGGGTGTCACAATCGTTTGAAATCCCTTGGTCATCGTGAAGTGCTGTTCGTGGTAGGAATACCCCACAACCGGCGCCAGACGCAGCACCATCCGCGATGCCCTGAATCTTTTTTTGAACTGATAACCGAAGCCGACCGAGGCATCGAGGGCCTCGCCCGCATCCGCATCGTTGTTCGAGCGCGAAAATTCGAGGGTTCGGTTATTTCCCAAGAAATCAGAGTCCTGGTTTTCACCCTCCATGATCTGGCCATAACCGAAGGTGCCTCTCATATAGAATGCCATAGGAGATTTCACATTTTCGACGATCAGCCGCCCTCCCCCACGCACTTGTTGAATACGCACATCGTCCCAGGTCAGTTCTGAAACGATATTGACCGGATTCCCGTTAATAACTCCGGCGATATTCCAATCGAGATGATCCACTCGGTAACCGACACCCAGGTCGAGATCCAGCCGGCTTTTGGCGAAGGCGGGATTCCCGGCCGTCGATAAGATCAAAATAAACACTGTCTGCAAGTATGCGACTGGCCGGTTCTTCATATCTCCTCCCTCCAAATCATCCGAAAAAAGTCTACCACAAATGCAGTTGAATGCCGACATAAACCACCGCAAGGATGAAATAAACCACGCAGGCGATGCCGAGTCCAATACCGGCAGCCCGTCCCGGCGCGGTTGCGGGATGCCCCCACTGGGGTAAGGCGCGATGGTTGATATACAAAACCACACCTGAGAAGACGACCGTGCCGGCGAAGCCGAGGATGGCGGAAAGTTGAATCAACTTCCCCGGCGCATCAAGCAGCATGGTGGCGAGCGTAATGCCGGTGAAGCCGTACAAAAAGCGGCGGTACCAAGTCTTTCGATCCCATCCCCGGCACTTCGGGAAAAGTTGCAAGACCATGTCGGTGTTGATACGGCAGACGGCGTCGATGGTCGTCATCCAGGTGTCCGCCAAAAAGGCGGCGGCGACAAAGAGGAAGAGGAGGCGGCCGAAGGTTCCCCATTGCACCTCGAAGAATTTCGCCTGCACGACGGCCAATTGGTATTGCTCCGGCAAAAGCCCCTGGGGAAAAAGCAGGGCGTAGGCAAGCAGGCAGGTCATCATCGTCGTGAAGAGGTTGCCAACGACGCCGATGCCGCTGTCCATCCATAAGAATTTTCGCCATTTCCCAAGCTCGGAACCCGCTGCGTTTTTTGGGGGCACGGTCCAGCCTTCCAAGTGATGGGCGTCTTGCACATGATGTGCGGCCATACCGACGCCTTTCTCCCGAAGCCAATAGGAATAAAAGAGGGTCCAAAAACCACCCAGGCCGGCGAAAGTGACGGCGGTGAGGAGTTTCGTCACATCGCCGCGATCCCAAATCCGGTCCGCCGGCCAATTCGGCCAAAAGAGCGCGGCGGAGAAATCGGGAAGACGCGATACGACATCCGGATGGGCGCAGGCGATGACCAGGCCGATCAGCGTGAGGGCGGCGACGGCGAACATGAGCCGTTCGATTAAAATATAGATCTTTTTACTGAAACGGATGGCGACGAAAAAGACGCCGATCGAAAGGTAGCCCCAAAAGAGGCTTTGCATGCGCGGCGACCAGCCCCCGGGCCAATCGGTCATGGCGGAAAGCGCGGTGCCCCCTGCCGAAGCGAAGGCCCCGAACCAGAGAAAGGAGATCCCCATTAAGATCCATAGCACGAGGGCGAAGGTGCGGTTCAGGCGGACAAAGCCTTGCCAGATGCTCTCGCCGGTCATGGCCGTGTAGTGGCCGATTTGCACGTTCAAGGGATATTGCAGGAGGCAGGCGGGAATCAGTAAAAATAAAAAACCGAGGCCGTATTTCGCAACGAGGAAGGGCCACCAAATGAGTTCCCCGCTGCCTTGCGCCAGGGCCATCCACACCACGCCCGGGCCCAGGGCCGCCCCCCAGCCCGGAAAGCGCGGCATGGGCGCTGGTTTCAGCGGCGCCATCTTCACGAGTTTGAAAGGATGCGCCTCGGTATCTTGCTTCATGAATCCGGGTGCTCCGCAAGCTGAAGGGCGAAAAAACGCGGCCAAGATAACACGTCCGTGCTTAGTCCACAAACCGGCTGTTCAATTGGCCGCAGGCGGCGAGGATGTCGCGGCCCTTGCTTTTGCGAAGGGTGGTACGCAACTTACCTTGCAGCAGACGGTTTTGAAAACGAAGGATTTGCTCTTTCGAAGAGGATTGAAAGGGCGCGCCGGGAAAGGCATTAAAGGGAATGAGGTTGACCTTGCAGCGGATGCCCTGGGTCAGTTGCAGCAGGCGATCGGCGTCTTCCAGAGAATCGTTCACGCCCGCAAGCACGACATATTCAAAGGTGATGATCCGGCGGGGCGGCAGTTTGGCGCGCCGGCACGCAGCCATGAGCATGGCGAGGGAATACAGTTTATTGATCTTGGGCATGATGCGGTTACGAATCGCATCGGTGGTGGCGTTTAAGGAAATCGACAAGTTGACGGGGATCGGGCCTTTCCAAAAGGCCTCCATCTGCGGCACAAGCCCGGCCGTCGAGATCGTAATCCGGCGCGGCGCCAGTTGCAAGCCCTCCGGTGCGATCATGCGCGTGCAGGCCTCTCTGACCGCGGCAAGGTTGGCCAGGGGTTCGCCCATGCCCATGAGGACGACATTGGTCATCGCCTCGCCTTCGGGCAGAAGCGCCTGCACGGTGAGGAACTGGTTAACGATCTCCTCGGCCTTGAGGTTACGCTTTAAACCTTCCTGTGCGGTGAGACAAAAAGTACAGTCAAGGGTGCAGCCGGCCTGGGAAGAAATGCACAGCGTCCGGCGGCCCGCCTCCCGGATGAGCACGCATTCGATCTGCTTGCCGTCTTCCAATTCAAAAAGGAATTTTTCGGTGCCGTCGTTCGATTTGAGATGGGCATGTATTTTAAGGTGAGACAGGCGCGCCTTTTCGGAAAGCTGAAGACGGTCGGCCATCGACAGGTCGGTCATGGCCCCTATATCGGCCACATGGCGTTTGTAGATCCAGGCCAAGATTTGATCCGCGCGGTAGGGCTTCCAGCCCAGGTCCGCAACAAAGGATCGGAGGGCGTCAAAATCGAGGGAGAGGAGATTTTTTTTCTGCTCTGTCATTTCAAGAGGGCGATTCGCCCCAAACGGCCTAAAAACGAAAGGCGGAGGAATTGGCATTCCCTCCGCCTTTCGAGATCACCGAACGATGCGTTGATCGTTTTTAAAGATTGGCCTCGACGAACTCCCAATTAACCAAATTCCAAAAGGCTTCGACATACTTGGGTCGTGCATTCCGGTAATCGATGTAGTAGGCATGCTCCCAAACATCGCAGGTCAAAACGGGGGTCTTCCCCTCCGCCAGCGGACATCCTGCATTGGGAGCCTGCAGGATACTTAAGTTGCCGTTTTCGTCCTTCGCCAGCCAAGCCCATCCGCTACCGAAAAGTTTGACAGCCGCGTTGGTGAATTGCTCTTGAAAGGACGCAAAGTTCCCAAAGGCGTTGTTGATCGCTTGTTCAACCGATCCCCTCGGCGCCCCGCCCCCATTGGGGCTTAAACAGTTCCAATAAAAACTGTGATTGTAGATTTGCGCCGCATTATTGAAAATAGCGGTTTTTTTGTCGCTCGGAAGGGTATCGCCTTTTTGAATCAACTCCTCGAGCGATGTTGATTCGAGTTCCGTTCCGCCGACCAGACCATTTAAATTGGTGACATAGGTATTGTGATGCTTTCCATAATGATAATCGATCGTTTCTGCGCTGATATGCGGCGCCAAACTGTCCTTTGCCCACGGCAATGACGGTAATGAATGTGGCATCTTCCCCCCTTATCCTTGTTGGGCCCCAAATCGGGCCAAGCCTTGGAAAATTAGCACACCCATCGCCGCCAATTCAAGGTAAATCCAGTGGAAGCCACGTGCTTTGCTTCGGTCCCAGATCCACCGTACAGAGCCTGGATCCTATATAGTTTCCTCAGCATCGAGTGTGATATAATTCGCTACGTAACTACGAACGGTGCGCATCCGTTTGTTCCGCAATCCTGCAAGAAATTCTTTAAGAGGATTTCAGCAGCGTGCCGAAGCGAAAGGGTGCCTGCATCGCAGGCAAGACAATGAATATCGATCCGTATGGGGTTCAATCTCTTTAAAGGGTATGAGAGATCGTTGAGTGCCTAATCCTGAAGAAAGGCATGCGTCGAACCCAAATTCCGCGATTACGGAATTTGAAACCGCCGATTCACTTGAAAATACTGCGTTCTCAGCGATTTTTCGACCGGGGCGTACTCACCTGTACGATGAGGTACAAAATCGCTTCGGGCCGTGTCTTTCAGGCGACTTGACGGTTTACCCCAAGATCAATCGCCGACCTTGGATCGAATGAAAGATTTGCAGTTTGATAGCGCTTTTTGTATAATGCGGCGATTTTATTGTACGGCATAGGGGAAATCATCCCCCATTTTAAAATATCTGAGGAAAATTTCATGAATCAAATATTCAGTCAAGTTGGGTTGCCGCGGAAGGAAGATCTTAAGGTTAAACAAATTGTCGACTATCCAACGCTTATTATTTTTAGTCTTGTTTGCTTGGTGGCGCTCATCGGTGTTCCGCTCTTCGGTTTTATGCATGGCTACAGCCGGGCCGATTGGATCCTGTTTGCCATCTTGTACATTGTCACCGGATTAGGCATTACGGTGGGTTACCATCGACTCTTCTCACACCGCAGTTTTACCTGCACTCCCTGGGTCGAGGTCGCCTTTCTCATCGCCGGAGGGTGGGCCATGGAAAATTCGGCACTGAAATGGTGCTCCGACCACATTCGGCACCATGCAAAGACCGATACGGCAGAAGACCCATACAATGCTAAAGAAGGGTTCTGGTATAGCCACGTGCTTTGGATTTTCCGCAAAGACCCGGCACCCGATTTAGAAGCACGAGAAAAATATAAGACCGCCCTCCGTAAAAACCCGCGGATTATGTGGCAACACAAATATTATGCGCCCATTGTGCTCACCGGCCTTGCCCTTCCCTTTGTGATCGGTTTTCTTCAACGCGGCTGGATCGGCGGGGTTTCCGCCTTTCTTTTAGCGGGCGTTTTCCGGCTTTTCTTGGTCTTAAACTCCACCTTTTTCATTAATTCCATCTGCCATATGTGGGGGGACCAGCCCTATGGCGATGCCAATACCAGCCGCGACAATTGGTGGATTTCGCTCATTACCTTTGGTGAAGGCTATCACAACTACCACCATAACTTTCCTAGAGACTACCGCAATGGGCCGAAATGGTATAACTTCGACCCCTCCAAGTGGTTAATCTTCAGCCTCTTTCTTCTCGGCATCGCCAAGAAAGCGACATAAAGTCTTTCGCAACCGCCTTGTCTGCATTCAAGACGGCTTGACAAGCCATTGCCACTTTGATGTCATCGAGCATGAACAACGCGATCTATCTAGACCATATCGCCGCCACGCGCCTATTGCCAACAGCATATGAAGCCATGCTTCCTTATATGCGCGATTTTTTCGGCAACCCCCAAAGCAAGCACCGACAAGGGAAGCAAGCGCGCGATGCGATCGACACCGCCCGCGCCGCGATCTCCGGGCTTATCGGCAGCGACCCACGCGAGATTATTTTCACCGCATCGGGAAGCGAGGCCAACAATCTAGCCATCAAAGGCGTCCTCGCCGCCCGCAAGAAAAAGGGCCGACATATCGTCACGACCGCCATCGAACATTATTCCGTGGCCCACCCCCTAAAGCAGCTTGAAAAACAAGGGTATGAGGTGACATGGTTGCCGGTTGATCAAATGGGCCAAGTCAACCCTGCCCAGGTCGACGATGCGATTCGGGGCGATACAATCATGATTTCCATCCACCACGCCAACAACGAAATCGGCACGATCCAAGCTTTGGAAGCGATCGGACGGATTGCAGAAAACAAGGGACTGGTTTTCCATGCCGATGCGGTCGCAACCGTCGGCATCATTCCCTTCGATTGCAATGCCTTGGGGGTGGACCTGTCCTCTTTTTCATCTCAACAGATGTACGGGCCCAAAGGCGTCGGCGTCCTCTATCTCCGAAGGGGTGTTCGCATCCATCCCTTAATAGAAGGAGGCGTCCAAGAAAACGGCCGGCGGGCGGGGACGGAAAATGTCGCCGGCATCGTCGGCATGGGTGTGGCCGCGGAAGAAGCATCCAAGCGGATGACGAGGGAAATCCCCCGCTTGACCCGCTTGCGGGATCGCCTGATCGACCGCGTCCTCAAAGCCGTCCCGCTCGCCCACCTGACCGGGAGTCGAAGCCACAGGCTTCCCCATATTGCAAGTTTTGCCTTGGAATATCTTGATGGAGAAAGCCTGGTTCGAACCTTGGAGCGCCACGGCATCATGGCTGCCAGCGGATCGTCTTGCAGTTCGGATGCCTTGAAGATCTCTCCCGTATTAACGGCGATCGGTCTGCCGGGCAATGTGGCGCAAGGCAGTATCGTCTTCAGTCTCGGGATCGAGACCACCGAGGAAGAAATCGATACCTTGATCAGGGTTCTTCCGGAATGCGTCGAAACCTTGCGCAGGGTTTCTCCCCTCTATACAGACCGGCTTGCAGAACGGATCTTGAAGCAATCGGGATGATCACAGCCGACCATATCCTCGACACCCTTGGGCTATATTGCCCGCTTCCCGTCATATTGACATCCAAGAAAATCAAGGAAATGGCGGAACACCAGATTTTAGAAGTGTTGTCGGACGACGAAGGCATCATAAAAGACATGCCGATTTGGTGTAAAAACAGCGGAAACGAACTCCTCGACCTGAGACAAGAAGGAGACATCGTCAAGCTCTATGTTCGTAAGCTTGGAAACGCCTCGAATTAAATATTGCATACCTTCCTTCCGGTTTTCATGCAACCATGTCTTAAATCGAATGGGCCCATCGATTGTGCCGGTCCGTTGTTATTTTCCCGTCAGGATCGAAATCGACGCATCGTTATTGTTGGCCACGACAATATCCATCCGGCCGTCTTGATTTAAATCCGCTTCGAGGATATAAAAGGGGCCCATACCGGTAAAGAGATTCAGCGGCGGATAGCCGAACCCGCCCTCCGTTCTACCAACCATATATGAAATGTGATCACCGCGGATACCGGCAATGACCAGATCCATGATCTTATCGTCATTAAAATCGTGCGCCACGGCCGAGACGGGTCCCCCATCCGCACCGTAATCACCCGCTTTGGTATAGGTCCCCTTTTCATTGGAGACGAAGAGCGTGAGGGAGTCGCCCAATCCATTCACGGCGAGTAAATCCGGACGTTGGTCGCGATTGAAATCTGCGGAGACCACGCCCAAGGGATTCATCCCGGTCCGGTAACGGTCTCCTTTTTCGAAGGTGCCGTCCCCCTTGCCCCAAAACAGGACGATATCGCTGGTCCCCACCCCGTTGTTGGCGATCGCCAAATCGACGATTTCATCGTTGTTAAAATGTCCCGATATAATCCCTGTGGGAAGCGCACCCGGATTCCCCATCATGCCCTTCTTAAAACCGCCCAAACCATCCCCCAAGAGGATGACAAGATGGTCAAACCGCGAAACCATGGCGATGTCCAAATGACCGTCGCCGTTGAAGTCCCCCACCGTCGCGGAGTAAGGCGCCCGCTCGGTCTTGATATGACCTCCTTTCGCCATGTTGGCCTGGCCCCGATTAATGAGAATGTCCAAACTGTCTTCATCATTGTGAATGACGCCCAGGTCGATCAACGAATCTTCATTGAAATCGCCTGCAACCAACCATCGCGGCCCCTTTCCCATCTTGACGGTTTTTGTCTCGGTAAAACTGCCGTCGTTTTTCCCGACCAGGATTGAAATGGAATGTCCCTGCGTATTGGCCACCACCAGATCCAACACGCCGTCTTGGCTCAAGTCTGTGGCGATGATATGAGAAGGGCTTTCCCCGACCGGATAGCGTATCGGCTGCCGAAAAGGATTGTCTGGGGGTTCTTGTTTAATACAGCCGAGTTGCATGGCCGAGAAGCACAGAAGCGGATATAAAAATGGACGCAACATCCTGCTATTGTACGTCGTTTTAAGACCGTGTCAATGGATTGTTTGATCGCAAAGACCTCGATTGAAAAATTCGTGCAAGATAAGGTAGACTTCCGAATAATGGAGGAGATAAGGGAAGAAAAACCGATTCCGCTTCGCGGCCTAAGACATCTGGCCCTGCGGGTGACCGACCTTTCCAAGTCACGGCGATTTTATGAAGGCCTGATCGGAATGAAACCCGTCTGGCAGCCCGACGAAGGCAGCCTATATTTAACACTCGGATGCGACAACCTCGCCCTGCATCAGACCGCCTCGGAAGCATCTTTCAAGCAAGACCAACAATTTCTCGATCAT
The DNA here is from genome assembly GCA_046756925.1 of Nitrospiria bacterium. Taxonomy (GTDB): domain Bacteria; phylum Nitrospirota; class Nitrospiria; order SBBL01; family JAADHI01; genus JAJDBU01. The sequence goes on along the minus strand of JBHHXH010000008.1, from coordinate 7,006 downwards.
TTCGGGTTTATCGCCGAGAATGAAACCATCGTCGATGCGATGTTCGAGAAAATAAAAAAAGCCGGCATTCCCATTGTAAAACCGGTAAAACGCCATCGAGACGGGAGCTATTCCTTTTACATGACGGACCCCGATGGAAACGTTATTCAAATATTGTATGAACCCCACATCAGCCCGATCTCGCTGTAGGATCATACGAAGAGCGATGTTCAAGATGCGACGTTTTTGAAGGAATCATCTTAAAGAATTATCTTTATAGAAATAGAACGCAAGGGAGGCGATCATGAAAAAAACGATGCTGAGTCTGCTGCTCTGCCTGACGGTCTTCACCCTGGATGCGCAGGCCGTTGTTCAGACCCAGGAAATTCAATACAAAGTGAATGGGAAGTCTTATACCGGTTTTCTCGCCGTGAATGACGCCGTCACCGGTCCACGGCCCGGCATTCTCGTCGTGCATGAGTGGTGGGGCCATGACGCCTATGCGCGAAAACGCGCGGAAATCCTGGCCGCTTTGGGATACACCGCCTTCGCACTCGACATGTATGGAACGGGAAAATTGGCCGATCATCCCGACGATGCCAAAAAATTCATGCAAGCGGCGGTCGGACAATCCATCGAAATGAATAAGCGCTTCGAGGCGGCCTATGAAGTCCTCATCAATCAAAAGACCGTCGATCGAAAAAAGATCGCCGCCATCGGATACTGTATGGGCGGCGGTATTGTCCTGCATGCGGCACGGACCGGGCTGGTCGACTTGGAGGGGGTCGTGAGTTTCCACGGCAACCTGCAATTGGGCACCCAGGCGCCGAAATCGCCCGGCCCCGTCAAGGCCAGGGTGCTTGCCTTTACCGGCGCCGCCGACCCTTTCGTCCCGGTCGAACAGGTCCAGGCCTTTGTCGAATCGATGACCTCGGACGGCGTTCAGTTCGGGGTCGTCAGCTATCCCGGCGCAAAACATAGTTTTACCGTCCCGCATGCGGACAGTCTCGGAAAGCGCGTCGGCTTGCCCTTGGCCTATGACAGAGATGCAGACCAAGATTCATGGAATCGCATGCAAGGGTTTTTAAACGAGATCTTTAACAAACCGGCGAAAGACAAATAAAAAGGACCGGATCGATTCCGAGTGACTTCGGACCACGGTAACCGGTTAGATAATGGAAACGACGACGATTAAAACATAGGAGGTGAGATGTATCCCCACAAATTAACCGCGAGCCAACTCGAAACGATTCTGGAACTGCCTGTATCCCCCATTGCGATCTCCTTTTGTGAAACCATCCCGGAAGACATTCCCGCATTTGAAAACACGGTTCCGGCCGGCTGCGCCTTTTGGGAGAAAGGGGCGGAAGGGGTGTTCGCAACGTCCACCGAAGACCACGAACTCTGTGCCATCGGTGTATACACCCATCACATGGCAGAACCTTCAAAAACGCATCCCCAGGAACTTCAAGACGCCCTCCAGGCCATGACCGGGCTGGGTTATGTCCGTGAGGAGGAAGTCGCTCAAATCCCGGTATTGAATCGCGTTCCCAACAAAATCGTTTACGGACCGCTTGCCGAACTACCCGTCGATCCGGACATCGTCTTGCTCTTCGCAAAAGCGCAGCAAGGACTCATTATCAGCGAAGCCGTCCAACGCATCGATACCTGCGTCCCGCCGGCCATGGGACGTCCGGCCTGCGCCGTGATCCCGCAGGTCATGAATACCGGTGTCGCCGCGATGAGCTTGGGCTGCTGCGGGGCCCGTGCCTACCTCGAGGCCATGACCGATGACATCGCCCTATGGGCGCTTCCCGGTGCACAGATCCAGCGCTATGCCGATGAAATCGCCATTCTTTCCAAGGCCAATCAAACCCTGCAAGTTTTTCACCGGCGTCGAAAAAAAGATATCGCCTTGGGCGAGAAGCCCAGCGTACAAATTTCGCTGTCCCGTGCCTTTTCGTGAAATCGCCGCACCATCGGACGATGCGCACGAAATCGATATCAAGACCGGTGTCGAATATCCCAAATGCACAAAAAATATCGCCTTAACCGGGATGCCCGCGCCTTGGAATATCACGACTAAAAGAACCACTCGGAGCCCTTCAGAACCTTTCATAAGACGCCATTCATCCCCTGGGTCAGTAAGCGGGCGGCTTCATCTGCAGGCAGGGGCCGGCTCACCAAGAAACCTTGTATCTCATCGCATCCATACGAACCCAAAAGCGTCAGCTGGGCCGTCGTCTCCACCCCCTCTGCGAGGGCCTTTAACTGAAGGCTGTGTGCCATCCCGACCACCGTTTTTGCAATGACCGCATTGCTCGGATCTGTGGTGATATCACGCACAAAGGTCCGATCGATTTTCAACCTTCCGAGCGGAAGACGTTTTAAATAACTGAGGGAAGAATATCCGGTACCGAAATCGTCGATAGTGAGTTGCACGCCCAATGCCGTCAATTCATGGAGCGCCGCAATATGCGGCTCCTCATTTCTCATCAGAAGTCTCTCGGTGATTTCCAATTCGAGCAACCTCGGGTCAAGATCGGTCTCTTTCAGCACCTGTTTGACCATGGCCGCTAAGTTTCCTTTTTGAAATTGACAAGGGGAGAGATTCACGCCGATCTTCGTCGCCGGCAAGCCCTCCTTTTCCCAGGTTTTGTTCTGCCTGCAGGCGGCGCGCAGCACCCATTCACCAATCGGGAGCAGCAAGCCGACGTCTTCCGCCAAGGGAACAAAATCCGCCGGCAGCACCAAACCCACCTTCGGCCGCTTCCAGCGGATCAGCGCCTCGAATCCGATGATCTTGTGGGTCTTTATTTCGACTTGAGGCTGAAAGTACAGCTGAAATTCTCCTCTTTCCAGGGCTTGACGGAGCTCGAACTCGGTTTCAAGACAATCGCATGCCTTTTTCCTCATGGTGGGGGAATAGAACCGAAAAGTGTTTTTCCCCTCCCCTTTGGCGCGGTAGAGGGCGGTACCTGCATTTCTTAAAAGGGTTTGTGCATCTCGTCCTCCCTGGGGATAGAGGGCGATCCCGATGCTGGCGCCGATGTGAAGCCGATACCTACCCAATTTAATCGGTGGTTGAAGTTCCTCTATAATTCTTTCGGCGACTTCGGTAACCGAATCCACCGATTCGATCTCGGAAAGCAAAACCGAAAATTCATCCCCTCCCATCCGGGCCACCGTGTCCGATTCGCGGACCGAGCTGAGAAGCCGCTGGGCCACCACCTGGAGGAGCTCGTCACCGGAAGCGTGTCCAAGGGAATCGTTCACCGCCTTAAATCGATCGAGATCGATAAACATGATGCCGATGCGACGAGGAGAACGGCGGGCCTGTGCAAGCGACTTCGAGAGGTGATCCTCGAATAAAAAACGGTTGGGCAGACCGGTCAGCACATCATGATAGGCCTGGTGCTCAATCATCTTCTCCGTCCTTCGACGTGCGATCGCAATGGCCAGCATATGCGCCATCGCTTGAAGGAAGTGAAGATCATCCTCGTTAAACACCTTTTTTCGACGTGAATATGCGCCCAAAACACCGAAGGGACGCCTCTCTCCCTGAATGATCACACTCATCCCGCTGAGCACTTTGTGGTCTATAAACAACGCAGAAGGCTTGAAACGGATCTCCGTTTCGAAGTCTTCCACGACCACCGGTTGGCCGGATATCAATGTGTAGCCCGATTGGGAATTGTGGCCGGTTTCGATGGTCAGGGAACCGACGAGCCCATCTTTCCAACCGATCCCAGCCCGCAACAACAAACTTTTCTCATCGGGACGGAGTTCCAAAACCTTGCTATAGTCAACCTCCAAGGTATCCGTGACGAGTGAAACCACATTGTCAATCAAGTCGGAGAGTTCGGCCCCTTCCAATGCAAGCTGTCCGAACCTTGCGACCGATGCCTGCTGACGCCCTCGCGCACGCAAGGCCTCTTCCGTCTTTTTTTGTTCCGTGATGTCTTGGCTCGAACCGATCAATCCTTTGGAATGCCCCGCCTCATCGACAAGAATTCGGCCGGTGATCTGGAGCACCCTAACCGCCCCGTCCGGTCGGATAATGCGATGGCGGTGCGAAATAGGCAGTTGCTCCCGACAGGCTCTTTCAATAACCAACCGTAGATACTTTTTATCTTTAGGGTGAACATGCTGGAGGTAGGTGTCGCTCGTCACTTCAATCTCTTTCTCATGTATACCGAAGATACGATAAAGCTCATCGGACCAGGTGACTTTGTCGGAAGGGATATCCCATTGCCAACTGCCGACCCGCGCCAGGCGCTGGGCCTCTGCAAGCTGTGATTTACTTTTCTGAAGCAATCCCTCCTCTAGTTTCCGCTCGATGGCATAGCGGATCGAACGGACCAGTAAATGGCCATCCCCATGTCCCTTCACCAGGTAGTCTTGCGCCCCTTTCTGGACCGCTTGAACTGCCCGCGCTTCATCATTCAAGCCGCTCAGGATCACAATGGGAAGCGACGGAGCCATCGATTGCACTTGGGAAAGGGTGTCCAAACCCTGGGCATCGGGAAGGGAAAGATCGAGAAGCACCACGTCGAAGCTTTTCTCATTGATACGAAAAAGCCCTTCGTCAAGACGCGTGACATGGATTAAATCAAAGCGATCCACAATTGCATCGACCAGCATTTCATGGACCAATCGGGCATCCCCCGGATTGTCTTCAATCAGCAAGATCTTAATCGCTTGTCCCGACATGCCCCCCTCCATGATCTCCGTTCGGCGGGAGTTTCACAATCGTCAACCAAAAATCTTCAATGTTTTTTACCACGCCGATAAACTGATCCAGATCGACCGGCTTGGTGACGTAACAGTTTGCATGGAGGTCATAGGTCTTGAGGATATCCTCTTCCGCCTTGGAAGTGGTCAGGATCACAACCGGAATGCGTCTTAAGGCCGGGTCTCCCTTGATTTCCTGCAAGACTTCCCGGCCGTCCTTTTTCGGCAAGTTCAAGTCGAGAAGGATCATGTCCGGCCGTGGGGCCGCTGCATATTCCCCCTCGCGGCGGAGGAAGTCCATCGCCTCGACGCCGTCTCCAACCACACTCAGTCTGTTTAAGACCTTTCCTTCCTTCAGGGCCTCTTGCGTCAGGCGGACATCTCCCGGAGAATCTTCAACCAATAAGATGTCGATTTGTGCGTCGATCGTTTGATGACTCATGGCTTGTTCTCTCCTTATTTTGGCAGGGTAAAATAAAAGGTCGATCCCGATCCGGGCGCCGATTCGACCCAGATCCTTCCATTGAGTCGTTCGACGATTTTCTTACAGACGGCGAGACCGATCCCGGTCCCGGTAAATTCATTGCGGCCATGGAGCCGTTGAAAGACCGTGAAGATTCGATCGTGATAGGCTGGATCAATCCCGATCCCATTGTCGCGGACCGAGAAACGCCATGTATTGCCCTCCTCCTCCGCAGCAATATGCACACCCGGGGGATGGGCGCCATGGAACTTCAGGGCATTGCCGATCAAGTTTTGGAAGAGCTGAATGAGTTGCGATGTGCCGGCCATGATCGTCGGGAGGGGATCATAGGTCACCGTCCCACCGGTATCCTCGATGGCGCCCCGCAAGACCCTGACCACGCGATCCAAGACCCCATTGCAATCGGTTGCCTCAAACTCTTGCTCCTGCACGCCGACCCTTGAAAGTGTGAGCAGATCATTGATCAATCCCTGCATTCGAACCGCTCCATCCACCATGAAGTCGATAAACGTATCGGCGTCGCTTCCCAGCTTGCCCTTGTAGCGGCGTGCGAGGAGTTGTGAGTAGCTGGCCACCATCCGGAGCGGCTCCTGCAAATCATGTGAGGCGACATAGCTGAAGCGTTCCAGCTCGGCATTCGAACGCGCCAAGGCCTCCGCGCGGCGCGCAAGTTCCCTTTCCACCTCCTTCCGTTCGCTGATGTCCCGGATGGTGCTGATGACAAAGGAGCCTTCTTCCGTTTCGAGCGGACTGAGGCTCACCTCCACAGGAAACTCACAGCCGTCTTTTCGGCATCCAAGCAACTCCAAACCGCTTCCCATCGGTCGTCGGATCGGATTGGAAAAGAATAATTTTTGGTGCCCCCGATGCCGTTCACGTAAGCGTAAGGGCAGAAAAATTTCAATCGGCTGCCCGACCAAGTCCCTTCGCCGATACCCAAACATGCTTTCCGTCTCTCTATTGACCCATCGGATGCGTCCAGCTTTGTTTCCGATCACGGTTGCATCCGGGGAATATTCCAAAACCGCTTCAAATTCCGCCGACAGCCGTTTCGCGTCTACATCATTTTCGATCGCCAAAAGGAGAACGCCCGGGGAAATCCGCCCGGCGTTCAAGCGTATGGCGCCTTGCGTTTCGTTCGAGGAATCGATCCGAACGATTTCGAAACCCAGCACCGCTTTGCCCTTGGACAGGACCTCCTCAAGGTGAAATTGTAACTTGCCGAACCGCCAACGATCTTTCCCAAACTCGAAGAATTGTGGATGTTCCGCGGTATTTGGAGAAAGATGGAAAAGACGGCGGAAAGAAGCGCTGGCCTTTAAAATACGAAGATTCCCATCAAGGAGAGCAACCGGACCCGGCAGGATATGAAAAAGGGCATTGATCTCGATTGGCGTCTTCACGCGCTGCTTCGTGCTCCAAATACCGGTTTCGATGGATGGCGGCCGCTTATCTCAAAAAAACCCCTATTCATTCGCACGCACAAGCGCGCACATAAACGCGTGCAAAAAAAAACCGTCTCAGGCTTGTATCGAGGGGATATCCCAATAGATATCGAATCTGTTTGATCTCCCGCGATGGAGAAGCTGTCAAACAGACGTACCGATTCGTTTCTCCGTGCAAACCTTGATCTTCTCCGTCGCTCAAATCATGTTTGTTGAGCCGAAGATCTTTACACGTGTCACATGATACGAAATTATACATATGGTCTATTTTTGTCAAATAATCTTTCTTGCCTCTTAACAATACTCAGTAGTTGGAGTATAATCCAATAAATTCAATTTGTTAGGAGGTAAGTGATGAAAATGG
>JBHHXH010000007.1:0-54960 GCA_046756925.1 Nitrospiria bacterium | reverse complement strand
TAAATAGCGGAGCGGTCTTCGTTCCATCGATGCCAAAAAGCCATCTAGGAGGTGTGGGAATGAGAAACTTATGTCAGAGGATGTCCCTCTGGATATCTGTTTTTAGCATGATCATCATTGGAAGCGTATCGGTTTGTTTGGCGGAAGGGCGATTCCATCTCAGCGGTTACGGGAATGCGCATATGATGGATCACAACGGATTGCCGAAGCTGTTGGACCGGGACGATCCAAGCATCGCGAAACACGACCCCAACGACACCTTTCTACAGATCAGGGAGTTCTCTCTCTTCTTCGATTTTTCGGTCACGGATGGTGTCCTCGCCTCCGTCGAAATAGAGGCGGGGAAGGACGCCAGCGCGTTTACCCCGAACTACGCCTATGTGGAATTCGATATCCCCACGATCGCAGATGTATGGGATGAGGATCGTTTCGGCGGTCTGACGCTACGCGTGGGTAAAATTATCGTCCCCTTTCTGTCCTATAACGAAAACAAACCGAATTTCAAACAAAACCTGATGAGCCAGCCCTTTACCGCCTGGAACTTAGTGCCGGTCATTCCCTCTCCGCCGGATTTTGTTGGCCTGGGTTGGTCCGATACCGGCGGCGTGCTGAATTGGAATCATGAGTTGGGAGAATCGGGTCTGGTCGATCTCAAATTGTCTGTCATCAACGGCATCCAATCCGATGCCGCCGTGCTCGATGCCAATGCCATCCGTTTGGATCATGTTGCGATGCCACCCATGTCACCTGCCGTGGTCCGGCCGAGAGACGGGTTGATTCAAAACGGACATGGCGCCAACGATCATGGGGATGTCAGAGACAACAATCAGAATAAGGCGACGGTCGCCAAGATAACGGTCATCAGCGCCGACTTCCCTGTCGACATCGGGTTTTCATGGTATCAAGGCGCCTGGGACCGCGCCGGGAAACAAGATCTCACGATGCAGGGGGTCCATTTAAACTGGTTGGAGCGAAACTGGACCCTCAAGGGAGAATGGGTGCGCGCAGATGTGGAGCAGACGGCCGGTATTGATATTATCGGGATGGCAATGACGTCGGGTATCAATAAATCGACCGGAGATTATACGATGGATGCATGGTATGCAGAAGCTTCCTACATCCCCTTGCGTTACGGGAATGCCGAAGACCGATTCATACGGATGGTTCTTCGCTATGACGCCGTCGATACCAACGACCAGGCCATGTTCACACCATTTGACCGATCGCGGATCACCGCCGGATCGGAGTGGCAGTTTGTGAGCAAGGCCCGGCTGCGTTATGAGTGGCAGCGCCACACCTTGAACGATTTCGATAAAGCGCCCGGTCCATTCAAGGCGGCCGGCGGTGAAGAGCATGTCACCATGCATATGGTTTCCATTATTTTTTGGTTTTAGTCTGGAGGGACAATAAGATGAGAACTTCAAAAACAGTTGCGCTTCTGATGAAAACAACCGGAATATTTCTCATGATTGCGTTGGCCGCGCCGCTGGCCTGGGGAGGGGTCGATGTCTACTTGATTTATTCCGGGAAGAATAAAGCGGAGAAGAAGGCGCTCATGAAGGCCCTGCCCGGAAATGTCAAGGTCAAGGCCTACAATGCCGATCTACTGGCCGTCGCCGACTACTCGGGCATACAAAAGGCGGTCGCGAAATTCGATAAGGCGAACGCCATCGTCGTCCTGAAAGACCGCCCCATGGAAATGCTGAAAGGGGCGACGGTGAACAAAGACCTCTTTATCATCCACAGCATCAAAACCGGCTTGGCATCGACGGAATGGAAAGTCTATGTCCTAAATAATGGTGTCGATATCACATCCTTCGGGGAGGTTATGAGAAAAAAACATATTGCCTCGATCAATGACCTCGAGGACTGGAAAACAATCCGGTCATCCGATGTGCTTCTGGTTGACGATAAAACCCTTGAGATTAACAAAGTGGTTTCTCACCTGGTGACCAAGAGTCTCGGACGCTAAAGCCCTGTCGGAGTCCATACTAAAACGGGAGAGATGCGATTCTTAAAAAAATACTGGTGATCCTTCTTGGCGCGCTCATCGCGACGGTGGTTGTGGTCGTCAGCGTGCTGACCGTCAAACAAAAGGATGCAACGATTCAATCGTTTTCGGAGCAGCAATCCAGCCTCATCCAGTTTTCCATCGATAATGTGGAGCTGGGTCTATCCACCGGTCGGATGGATGCCGTCAAAAAGACCCTTCGACAGCTTCAGGACTACTCCATCTTTTTGGGATCGATTGTTTACGATGCAGAGTTGACGCCGATTCTGGCGATTCCCGACACATTTAAAATGCCCCCAGACCTAGGGGATGTTTTAGAAGACAGAAAGATGGTGACCCGTGGCAATATCTCTTATGAAAGGGGCTTGTTAAGGGATGAAGACGGTGAGCCGATCGGACATTTACTCATCGCATTTACCTTTGCGCCGGTGGAGGCGGCCATCCGGCAGGGCCTTCTTTATGCTTCTGCTGCGGGGCTCTTTACGCTGCTCCCGATGATCGGTCTTTCTATCTTGCGTGTTCGCAAGATGCTCAAACCCCTTCGGAAGGTTGTTGGAGTCCTGGAAGGCGTGGCCGAGGGTGATTTGACCCAATACCTTGATATTAAAAGCGGGGATGAAACGGAGCGGATATCCATCGCCCTGAATAAGGCCGTCGAAGAGATGCGTCGGTCGCTGAAGAAAATAAAAGCGTCCGGTGAGCGTGAGAAAGAACATACGGAAGCGCTCGAGGAAAGTGTCGATCATATTCTAAAATTTGTGGATGGTGCAGCCAAGGGCGATCTGACGCAGAGCATCGACGTAAAAGGCAGTGATGCAATCGGTCTGCTTGGTGAAGGATTGGAACGGTTTTTTTCGGATCTGAAAAGGCGCATTGTCACGATTGGAGGCTATTCAAAAGAACTTGCCAGCTCATCGGCGGCGCTCACGGAGGTGAGCCGGCAGATGGGTGCGAACGCGAAGCAGTCTTCCGAAAGGGCATCGGGGGTTGCGGCCTCGGCGGAGACGATGACAGGAGAAACCAATGCAATCATGCTCAAACTGGGCCAGAACAACAATGAAATAAAAGATGTGGTCAGTGTCATCTCGACGCTTGCCGAACAAACCAACCTCCTGGCCTTAAACGCCACCATCGAAGCCGCGAGGGCGGGCGGCGCAGGAAAGGGCTTTGCCGTGGTCGCAAACGAGGTGAAAGGACTCTCCAACGAAACGGCAAAAGCAGCCAAAGAGATCTCGGAAAAAATAACCATGATTCAGGCAGATACCGAAAAAGCCGTCCAAGTGATCGGAGAAATCAGCTCCGTAAAGATTGCGGATAACATTAAACACGTTGCTGCCGCCGCGACGGATGTGGCCGATGGAGCGAACGACACTGAGGCAACGGCAACGAAGGTATCTGAAATGGCGGCGTTGCTACGTAATTTTGTCCAGAAATACCGCGTGTAGTCAGTGAATATCAACGGATCCCTTTACCATTGATGGATGCTTCCCACCTCTTCATAGAAACGAATCCACCAATAACAACCCCATCCCCATTTTCCAATACCCGTATTAGGACGGGCCCTTCTCTTCTCAAATAGATAAAGAAGCCGGTCTTCCAAGGAAGACGAAGGTCGCTTTATAATATACCTCCTCAGGCGCCGCGATCGGGCCGACTCGGCATCTCCATCGGCTGAGGAAGTGATGGGGTGCGGCTCAAACGATCTTTTCCGTATCACCATGTGAGGTGATATAACCCAAGATCCGCGGTTTCGAATCTTGAAATCGCGGATCTTGGGTAAAATATAAGGGCTTCGTCTCAGCTGCGTTTTGTGTTATAATACACTTTCCTTCGAAGGCGTTTTCTCTGTATTTTAAAGCGGTTTTGAGGGAATACTTTCACCCTTAAATGAGAAAGCGAAAATGATGAAGGCAGAACATATTGTTGGTGGGGAGATCTCATCGTGGTGTACGAAGTGTAAGCAAATCCTTGGGCATACGATTGTTGCCCTGGTAGATGCCCTTCCTAAAAAGGTGAAATGCAATACCTGCAACGGCAATCACAATTATCGAGAAAAGGCCCCTCGTCCCAGGAAACCGGCGATACCCAAAAAAGGGGCGCCCGCAGAGCAGGCAACCTTTTTATCCCGGTTAAACGATGATTACGATTTTTCGCATGCGGAACAATATAAAATGGGGCACAGCTATAAAGCCGATCAAGTGATCAATCACCCCAACTTTGGAGTCGGTTTGGTCGTGTTGGTCATCGACTGGACTAAAATAGAGGTATTGTTTAAAAGTGGAACCAAGCGGCTCGTTCAAAATCGAACAAAATAAGCGGTGGCCTGTGCGCTCTTTCAGGAAGGGCGATCCCTTTTTTCCTCGGACAGGCTTCTTGCCGGAGCGGATCCGGTCAAATGGTGGAAAAGGCGAAGTCGTCATATAAGGATGCAGCGCCTTTCATCCATGATATCGAACGATATGGGTCAATCGAGTGCATGCCTCGAAATCATGGAGCCCATTAAGGCGATAAGCTGGGAGACGCGGTTTAGGCATTTAAATCGGATTTAAAAAAAGGCTGTCTTCCGGGATCGAAGACAGCCTTTTTATGTGTGGCTCCCCAGGCCGGATTCGAACCAGCGACCCGACGGTTAACAGCCGTCTGCTCTGCCAGCTGAGCTACTGGGGAAAGTTGCACGATTCTATCCGCACACACCTCGAAAGTCAAGATTTGAAAAAGAAGTGCACAGCCTCCTATCCTCTGTTACAATACTAAAAAATCGTTCTCTTCACTCTCATTGGCTTGTTTTTATCCCCCTCGGCTTAGGGGGGAAGGGGGGATTTTCTTAGGTAAAGGAATGGCCTCTCCAAACCCACTCGGCCCTCTTTTTTAGAGGGGGAGGTTCAATGGACACAGGAAAAAGAATGACGGATCGAAATAAAACAATCGAAGCGCTCCTGCGAAAACGCATCCTCGTGATGGATGGTGCGATGGGCACGATGATCCAGGCGCAGGAACTGAACGCCGACGATTTCGGCGGCGAGGTCCTCGAGGGTTGCAACGAAAATTTGAACCTCACGCGGCCCGATGTCATTCAATCCATCCATGAGGTGTATTATGCCGCCGGAGCCGACATCGTCGAAACCAACACCTTCGGCGGCACGGGCATCGTGTTGGCCGAATACGGTTTAGAAAACCAAGTCATCGAAATCAATAAAGCGGGCGCACAATTGGCGCGTGCGGCGGCGGAAAAATTCGGCACAAAAGACAAGCCCCGTTTCGTCGCCGGATCGATGGGGCCGACGACCAAGGCGATTACCGTGACCGGCGGCGTGACTTTTGATCAATTGATCGATGCCTTTGCGCTTCAGGCGAGGGGCTTGATCGAAGGGGGCGTCGATCTGCTTTTGCTCGAAACCGCACAGGATACGATCAACATCAAGGCGGCCGCCACCGGTCTCCTGAAGGCGCAGGGTGCCTTGGGCCGTTCCGTTCCGATGATGGTGAGCGCGACCATCGAGCCGACGGGAACCATGCTGGCGGGCCAGGGGGTTGAGGCCCTCTATACGGCGATCGAACACTTGCCCTTGATATCCATCGGTCTCAACTGCGCCACCGGGCCGGAGTTTATGACGGATCATATCCGTTCGATTGCAGGTATGGCATCTTGCCTTGTGAGTGTCTATCCGAATGCGGGCCTCCCGAACGAAGACGGGCTTTACGAGGAAACCCCCGAATCGCTGGCTTCCAAACTCGAGCATTTTATCGACGAGGGCTGGGTAAATATCATCGGGGGTTGTTGCGGCACGACGCCGGCGCATATTGCCGCCATTTCCAAGTTGGTGGAAGGCCGCAAGCCTCGTATCCCGCGTCCGCCGAAGCGAACGGCCGTTTCGGGTATCGAATATCTCTTGGTCGAAGAAGAAAACCGGCCCATCATCGTCGGTGAGCGGACGAATGTTATTGGCAGCCGAAAATTCAAACAGCTGATTATCGACGGCAAGATCGAAGAAGGCGCGGAAATCGGCCGTGCGCAGGTGAAGAACGGCGCGCAGGTCATCGACGTGTGCATGGCCAATCCCGACCGGGACGAGATGGACGACATGGACATCTTTCTCGAAATGCTCAATAAAAAGGTCCAAGCCCCCATCATGATCGACTCGACCGATTATCGGGTGACCGAAGCCGCACTGAAACGCTGTCAAGGTAAGTCGATCGTCAATTCGGTCAACCTGGAGGAAGGCGAATTGCGTTTTGGCGATGTCGTGCCGCTGCTGAAGAAATACGGCGGCGCGGTCGTCGTCGGCTGCATCGACGAAGACCCCGAGCAGGGCATGGGCGTGACCCGGCAACGCAAGCTCGACATCGCCAAACGTTCCTACGACCTGCTCGTCAACAAGTATGGCATTCTGCCGGAAGACCTCATCTTCGATCTCCTGGTCTTTCCCGTGGGCACGGGCGACGAAAACTACATCGGCTCGGCTCCGGAAACCATCGAAGGCATCCGCTTGGTGAAAGCGGTCTTGCCGGGTGTGAAGACCATCCTCGGTATCAGCAATGTGTCTTTTGGTCTGCCGCCGGCGGGCCGGGAGGTGCTCAATGCCGTCTTTCTATATCATTGCGTTCAAGCCGGTCTCGACTATGCCATCGTCAATGCCGAAAAGCTGGAGCGCTACCCTTCTATTCCAGAAGTCGAACGCAAATTAGCCGAGGACCTGCTTTATTGGCGGGGCGAGGATTCCATCGCTGCCTTTGCCGCGTACTTTCGCGAGAAGAAGGTCGCCCCAAAAAAGGAAGGCCCAAGGCCTCCCCTCGACGAACGTTTGGCGAACTACGTCATCGAAGGCAGCAAGGACGGCCTGATCGACGACTTGGAATTGAAACGAAAAACGGCGGGCCCCATCGAGATGATTAACGGACCCTTGATGAAGGGCATGGCGGAGGTGGGACGGCTCTTCAATAACAACGAATTAATCGTCGCCGAGGTGCTCCAGTCGGCCGAGGCGATGAAAGCCGCCGTGCGGCATCTCGAACAATTTATGGAAAAGACCGAAAGCGCCAACCGTGGCAAGGTCATCCTGGCCACGGTGAAGGGCGACGTCCACGACATCGGAAAAAACCTGGTCGAGATCATCCTCTCGAACAACGGCTTCGAAGTCGTGAATCTGGGTATTAAGGTGCGTCCCGAGGTCTTGATCGAATCGGTGCGCAAGGAGAAACCGGATATGATCGGCTTGAGCGGCCTCTTGGTCAAATCGGCCCAGGAAATGGTGGTGACGGCCAAGGATTTCAAACAAGCGGGCATGACCCTCCCCATCCTTGTCGGGGGCGCGGCCTTGACCAAGCGCTTTACCGAAACGAAGATCGCCGCAGAATATACCGGACCGGTTCTCTACGCCAAGGATGCGATGGATGGCCTGCGCCTGGCCAATCAGCTCACCGACAAAGAAGGCCGTGGGGCGTTGATCGAAAAGATTTCGGCGGAGGTCGCGAAATCAGGGAAAGACCGTTTGGAAAAGAAAAAAAAGGCAACCCCGGCCCAAGCCGGAAAACGACAGCGCTCGTCGGTTCGCCGTGATGTGCCGCTTCCGAAGTCGCCCGATTTCGCGCCGCACGTGATTCAATCCGCCCCCTTGACAGAAATTTTTCCCTTCATCAATCCTTCGATGCTCTATGGCAATCATTTGGGATTAAAGGGAAACTTTGAGCGTTTGCTCAAAAACGGCGACGAAAAGGCGAAAAAGCTACACGAACAGGTCGAGGCGATGCAGGCGGAGATCATCAACAGAGGCTTACTCTCGGCGCAAGCGATTTACCGCTACTTTCCTTGTCGGTCGCGCGGAAATGATTTGCTGATTTACGACCCCGAAAATCCCAACCGCACGCTCGAAACCTTTCACTTCTCGCGTCAGGCGCGCGGCGAGCATCTGTGCCTATCCGACTACTGCCGCGATGCCGCATTGGGCGAGATGGATTCGGTCGCCCTTTTCGTCGTGAGCCTCGGCAAGGGGGTTCATGCCCTGGCTCAAAAATGGAAAGAGGCGGGTGACTACCTTCGTTCTCACATGTTGCAGGCCATCGCGATTGAAGGGGCCGAGGGCATGGCGGAGTGGCTGCACAAAAAGATCCGAGCCGACTGGGGCATCGCCGATCCGGAAGCATTGTCTGTCCGCGATGTCCTCAAGAATAAATACCAAGGCATCCGCGTCAGCTTCGGCTACCCGGCTTGCCCCGACATGGCCGATCAGGAAAAGCTCTTTGCGCTATTAAAAGAGGTAGTGCAAATCGGCGTGAGCCTCACCGAGGGCCATATGATGGACCCCGAGGCTTCGGTGTCCGCGGTGGTCTTTCACCATCCGGAAGCGAAATATTTCCGGGCGGATCAAAATTAAACGAGTGCGCCGCAGATGAAAAATAGTCCGCTTTACCATCACACGGAGGGATGACCTTCAACAAAAGAAACTCGTAAACATCGATACGGAGGAGGAGCGATCACGATGCCGGACAAGCCCAGCGACAAGGAAGAAGCGTATTTTGCAAGGCTGGAATTCGAACGCCGTAAAAAGTCCGAGGACGAAAAACACGCGAAGCTCGAGGCGGATGAAAAGGCCCGTTTGAAGAAACTCCATTTTATGCGCTGTCCTAAGTGCGGCATGCCGCTGATCGAGATCAACTACAAAGGTATTGCCGTCGACAAGTGTTCAGGCTGCCAAGGCGTGTGGCTGGATGCTGGCGAACTAGAAGCGGTGTCCGAACTGGAAAAGGACATCGTGGACAAGTGGTTTGGCGTGTTTAAGAAGTAAGGAGTTGATTTTTTCGGTAATAGGTCAGTTTGAAACTTCAAAAATGTGTCTTTCCCGCGCAGGCGGAAATGACAACGCGAATATGGATCGCTCTTGAACCGAACTGTCCGATCCCCATATTTCCGAGTATATTGCAGCGGGCGCAGCATAGACCCTGGTTGAAGAAAATAAAAAGGATAAATACGGATGGAACGATTAAAAAACTTTTTCAAGAGTGCGGTGCTCGGTGGACTGTTGGTTGTGCTCCCCTTGGCCCTTTCCGTGTTCATTCTAGGATGGGTCTTCGGATTGGTGCGGAGCGCCATTGCGCCGATCACTGCGTTGGTGATGAAAAACTCCGCACTGCACGGTCTGGTGGTGGACATGCTGGGCATTGCGATATTGGTGCTGGTTTGTTTTGCCGTCGGCGTCACGGTACGCACGCGGCTGGGATACTGGTTTTATTCGCTGCTGGAAACCAATTTACTGAAAAAGGTTCCCGGCTATTCCTTAATCAAGGAAACCGTTGCCCAATTTTTAGGGAACAAGAGATCGCCGTTCAGCGCCGTGGCCTTGGCGCAGATCTTCGGGAACGAAACCCTGGTTTCGGCCTTTATTACCGACGAACACAAAAACGGCTATATTACGGTCTTTGTGCCGACCGGTCCCAACCCCACCTCCGGAAATATCTTTCATCTCCCTCCGCAATACGTCCATCCGGTCGATGTGCCGGTTGAGGACGCGATGCGCTCGATTATCAGCTGCGGTGCCGGTTCGACGGTCCTCATCAAAGAATTTTCAGCGAAGATCAAAGAAAATGCGTCGTCAGGATAGTCGTCGACGCGCCTGAACTTGATTCAACCATTGACCGAGTGCATCGATGGCCACTTGCCGGCCGCGTTCGATTTGAATGATGTTGTGGTTGAAGCCGAACTTGTTTAAATCCGGCAGGCTGGGTTGGATCACCAGATTGGCGGTTTCCAGTTCGTTTTGTACTTGGTCCGTGGCGGCGATGTCCGCCGCGCGCCGGATCACTTCAAAGATGTTTTTCGGTGCGATTTTTTGCTGGGCGTGCACCAGATCGACGGCGATGACAAAGTCGGCGCCGGCATCCCGCAAGATGCTGCAGGGAATCTTCATCAAAATCCCGCCATCGCAATAAAGTTCGCCGTCGATCTCAACCGGCGCGAAGATGCCGGGCAAGGCACAGCTGGCGCGAATGGCCGGGATGATCGGGCCCGAATGAAAGATTTTGAGGCGACCGGTCCTCAGATTTGTTCCCACGGCAAAAAAAGGGAGAGGAAGCGCTTCAAAGTGAATATCGCCGATCCGTTTCAGCAGATAGTCGCTCATCTGCACGTTCGAGGCCAGGCCCATCGTGGGCAGGGCCAAGCGTCCGGCGTCCCGCCAGCCGTATTCCTTTCCGCATTTATCGAGTGCTTTGCCTTCGACTCCGCCCGCGTAGAGTGCCCCGACAAAGGCTCCGGAACTACAGCCGGAGAGATAAGAAATAGGAATCTTATAATGATGAAACACCGACAACACACCGATGTGCACCACCCCGAAAGTGGCGCCGCTGCCCAGCGCCAAGCCGATTTTCGGTGGGCGGCCGAGAAGACGGGTGGCGCATTGGTACCAATCCGAAAGATCGGGCGTTTTCTTTAGGCCCTCGGTGTTTTGGATGCTTCGGGCTTCATTGTCGGGCTTTCCATGTTGCATCATGCGTTCATGCCCACCTGATTTTATAGTCTCTTTGTGTGATAAACCCAAAAGCCACGAGGTCAATATAGCATTTCTAGGAATTGAGAGGAAAAGAGAATTTTATGATCACCGATTGCTTTCCTTGTATCTTTTTTGGTTGAGCCGCTTTAGGCTCCATTTCCAGTTTCTCGTCTCTTAAAGTCGTTCGTTGTTTCCGATGATCAAACTCCCACTGTCGCGAAGTGTTATGGTTTTTGAAGAAGAAATTGCTTGAAGGAATTTCGTGCTCTATTTTATTCCAGTTAAGGATGGATATTGCTTTTACGGAGTAGGAAACCAGACAACAAGCGGGTCAGGATGGGTCATGCGCTGTTTAATTTGGAGCGGCCGACAATTGCAATGGTGATGAGCGGCACGGAAAAGACGAGCAGGGTCACGGTAATCAGCAATATCCCGAGTTCGCTATAGTCCGCCGCCGTGTTCACCGCGCCGGAGGTCGGATCCTTCACTTCGCGGGAAACCGTAAATATTCGATTGATATACTTCGTTCCCAACTGGCTGGCGGACAAGGCCAGATTGGTGAAGGAGGCCATTACCGCAAAATAAGTGGCTTTGAGGTGTGCCGGCGCCGAGTTTGCGATCCAAGCCAACATCGGGATCATGGCGATTTGCCCAAGCGGGGATTCCAGGGCCGTATCGACGATGGCGATAAACCGGGCGTCCACGATGCCGCCCGTCAGTCCTGCGGTCCATTCGTGCAGACCGTAATACATCCCGATAATGGGAAGACTTAATATGCTACTGGCAACGGTGAGCACGGCGGCAACATAAGCGATCGATTTTTCGGCCATAAATCGCCGGAAGATGAACATGCCGAACAAGGTTAAAATGCCGCCGATGAGCGCCAGCACGGATAAGAACTGCGGGTCGAACCCAAGCGTGTCGATCATCCACCAAGTCGCACCCGGGCCGGGCGTCGGCATGGCGCGATACACAAAGATGATAACGGCGGTTCCGACCAGGGTTCGGTGGGCTTCTGCCGACAATTCTTGAACCAAACGGAACATCAAAAAAAGAATGATCGCAAGGGAGCCGACGAAGATGATCTCCTGGTTGAAAGGGAAATGACCCAAACCCATGCTTAAAGTAAATACGACAAATACAAGGCTTCCCCCCAATATCCATCGATTCGGACGCGGTTTCTTTAGTGCCTTGTTTGTCATCTCTCCAGTGGCTTCCAAAGCCGGTCTTTCGTTGTGTCGCCGTTTTAATTCCCGCCATTTTAAATACAAGCCCAAACTCACTCCCATGATGGAGATGAGCGGGATGATCATCGCAAGTTGGTAGATATCGATATAGACCTGGACCTTTTCGTTTTCGGAAAGCGAAGCGCTTCCCTTAAATAGAAAGACGTTTAAGAGTGCGACGGAAATGCCGCCGACAATAATGGCGACCCTTCCCAATGTTTGCATGGTCGTGTGCATCAATCGTGTTGTTTCCGGGTTATAGGCCTGTCCTTTTAGATCGAAACGAGGGATGGCTTCCACCGTCATCGCGTCCGCCACGACGTCTTGAACGACATAACCGGTCGGGGCCAAGATAGTGCTGATGACAAACCATACTTCGGCGGATAAATATTGCCGCATCTCTTCCGGATAAGCGAGCAAGCCGATCATGATCAGCAGGCTGGTGGCGATGAGGGCGGCTCCAATGAAGACCAAAACCGATTTGTAGCGCCAAATGAGATCGACGATGTGGCCCAAGGGCATTTTTAAGGTCCAAGGCATCCCGGCCCAAAACCCCAAAGCGGCGAGAAACTCGGCCGTGAGCCCGAGATACTCTTTGACGAAAAAGGTTCCGACAATATTGGTCAAGCCGGACACGCCTGCGGCAACGTAGACCATCAAGGGAGGCAAGTAAGAGAGACGCATTTCACGACCCAATTCCAGGATGTTTCGGTCTATCCAGTGACCCAGTCTTTTAAGATGCGTCATCATCGTATTGGATGTACATCGGTTTTACGCATGAGAAATATAGTATACCGAATTTCATTTCACAAGCGATGGATAATCCAAATATATGTTGATCTGTTGTGGATGGTGAGGGAAAAGGATCATGCAAGCCCATTCGGACAAAAGGAGGAGATGGTGCGGGTAACATTCGCGCTTACGCAGAGTGGTGCTACAGAATGATACAGGGTGGCAAAAGAGATGAATATGGCCTTGAATGCAGCAAAAGGCATTGTAATGCTCCCTTGATTGACGGGGATGGGTAAGCTGTTTGCCCGGCAAAATACATTTTTTTTAGAGAAACGCGCCAAACCCCTTGCAAGTCGAAGACTCCCTCGAATAATATCGCCAATATAAAGAAAGTATAGCGGCGGAGCGTACAGCATGATTGAATTAATAGAAGTGGTTCTTGCAGTTTTTGGCGTCTGCGCTTTTTTTTTCGCATTTGGCGGGACGACCATTGGAGATACTTCGTTGCTCTTTGGGGGCGAGCGCTGGTCCGATGATGACACCGCGCTGTTTAGAAGAATTACCGGCCGAGGTTGGCTGTCCCTGATCTGTTTCCTCGTGGCCGTCGGCCTGGCCGTCGGGCGAGTTCGGATGATGGAGAAAATGGAACGGGACGATTTAACATCCAAGGCCAAATTGGAAGAAGAGAACACCGTTCTCCGAGAGCGCATCTCCAAGCATGTGACCAATATCGTGGATCTTAAGAAGGAAACCCAACGGGCGCGGGGCGATCTGTCGGGTTTAAGCAGCCAAATAGAAACCCATCATTTACTTGCATTGGAATCGGCATTTAAACTGTCGTCCAAACCGATTCGCGAGAAGGACGAAACAGTGGTGCATCTTGATGGGCGGGCTTTGATTCCCCTCACGTCGCGATATCAAGATCAGATGCACCTTGTCGGGGGAGATCAATTTTATTTTTCGACATTTATTCAAAACCTAAGAGAAATAGATCTTCGGTCTGTTCAACTGGAAGTGGGCGATAAACAATATGCACTCTTCGACCGGCCGGTCGATGGTTTTTTTGAGAGGACCCTTCGGCTGCCGGGAAACCCGGTTGTCCCAATGCCGGCGCTGCTACATAATCCCTTGCTCATCAATAACGTCACGTTGAAGATTTTTGTCCATCCAAGGGATCGATCCCGTGGACATGAGGTGTTTAAAGCCTTGGTCTTGGGTTCCCCGTTTTCCGAGCTTGCAAAAGAAACGTATAAAATGACCACCGCCGATATCTTGAACGTCCGTTTAAACCCGGGTCCCAACGCACCCATCGTCTCCCGATTGCCTCGGGGATCCTTCGTGAGAAAGTTAAGCGAACAAGGATCCTGGATCGAGGTCATGACGCCCGAAGACAAGCAAGGCTGGATAACCAAACGATTTATCGCCGAGATTGAGCCGTCTTTATAAACCGTGCACATCGGGTGAATTGGTGATTCTGTCTATGTACTGTCTTTTTCTTAATGGTTCCCGTTGAAAATGTCGAATAGGGGGATGCCAGCAAGAAAAAACATGCCAAGAGAGGACGTGGCATGAAGGTCTGTTCACGCCGAAGGTCGGTCTCGACCGCCAGGAGCAATGCCCTTGAGGAAATATGACGTTTATTTTTTTCATAAATTTATTTTGACAATCGGATATCGAATGGATAGAATCGACTGTCATTTAATCGTTGTTGCCAATTGAAAAGGGGGGAAATTCATGACTAAGGGTGAATTGATAGAGCAACTTTCCAAATCAGCGTCTAAAAACGGTGTCAGCAAAAAGGACATAGAATCGATCCTTTCGGATACGTTCCAAACCATTGGAAAAGCGATTAAGAAATCGGGCCGATTCAGTTATCCCGGATTTGGAACATTTACCGTGACCAAGCGCGCCGCCAGAAAAGGCCGAAACCCTCAAACGGGAGAACCGATCAAGATCAAGGCGTCCAAGTCCATCAAATTCAAACCGGCGCCGGTGCTGAAAGGCAAATTATAGACGACGTACATATTGACATGCCTTGCCCATGCCGGGCCCGACTTTTCGGTTTTGAGCCGATACCTCGGCAGCCTGTCATGGAGTAGAAGGGAATGGATTCGGGCTGAGATTTGAGGATTTCATTTCCCTATCGGATCGGATCGTTTGGCCTGTCTTGCCGGATCCTTTGGAAAGAAGAGACTGTTTCGATCATTGCCGGGTAAGAAATTCTATTTTTCGGCTTGGTCCACCTCGGAGCCGGGGAGGTCCTCGCTATTTTCCGAAGTATCCTCCCTAAAGATATCGAGATCTTGAATCTCTCCATGTGGAATGTTTCACGACAATCTTGTGTGCATGAACCTCGTGAACCAAGACGAGGCGATTATCCACCATCAGTTCCTATCCCGCCGCGACCGCAGCGGCACAACCAAAAGATGGCGTCCTCCGACCATGCGCCACAGAACGCGTCATCGAATCCTTCGACGCCGCGCGCGTTTGGGGAAGCCTCTGGCAAGGGCGAAACCGTCGTTTCGGTTGCGCTAGAACGGTCGATGTAATCAAAGTCAAAAGTCCGGCGAGAAAAAGACGACGTAAAATCCCCATGCTATCCCTCCTAAAATAAGCGTGTGTGAATACGCTACTTCAAAGACGCAAGGTAGGCCACCAAGGTTTCTAATTCTTCTTCCGTGCCTTTGAAGGGAGGCATGGGCGTTCCCGGCGTGATCGACCGGGGCCGTCTGAGCAATTTTTTCAGCCATTCCGGATCACGCCGTGCGCCGACATTCGACAAGTCGGGTCCGACCATCCCACCCTCCCCATGGAGGGTATGGCAGCGACGGCATTTTCGTTCTTCGATGATGTTTTCGGCCGTTTTATTCTTCTCGAGGGATGTTTCGGCGAGCACCGAACCTGTCAAAGTAGAGAAAACGGCGATCAAAACGATGGCCGTAAAAAATATTCTCGAAAACCGCATATCTCCTCCGCCTCAATTCAAGATAATTTATTCGGGTCATAAATAATCGGCAGATATGGTCGATGAGGGACATGTACCCAGGCCATTTTCCCACGAGCTGATATTGGCGAGAACGCAATCATTGCACGCTTCTCCGCCTCGATGGGATCCATGATGCACTGTTTAACTTAGAATAAGCCTGCTCGCGCCGTAATTCAAGCAATAATGATCAACAAAAGACCCTCTCATCTCGATTGAACTTGGCAAAAATCGGTCAATCGATGCCATGCCCAAAACGTTGGTCACCTCTATCATCACAGCATTATTTCGCGTATGATAAAGGCGATAATCGCATCGTTGTCTCGATGGGACCACCGTCGATTGGTCGCCTCAAAACGAGCAGGGGGGAACCCATGTTTCTTCAGCGTTATTATCTTGCTTGTTTATCGCACGCCTCGTACATGGTGGCCGACGATCGGACCCGGTTGGCCGCTGTCGTCGACCCGCGTCGTGATATCGACATTTATTTAAAGGAAGCGGAAGAGCACGGTTTTCTGATTCGGCACGTCATCTTGACCCACTTTCATGCGGATTTTGTAGCCGGTCATATCGAGTTGAGAGACAAAGTCGGCGCGCGAATTTCCATCGGTGCGCGGGCAGAAGCGGAGTTCGACTTCTCGCCCTTGACGGACGGCAGTGGGATCGAACTGGGAGATGTCCGTCTGGAGGCGATGGAGACCCCCGGCCACACACCGGAAGGCATCTCGCTCCTGGTTTACGATGACCAAAAGGACCCCGATCGCCCCCATGCCGTATTGACGGGCGATACGCTCTTTCTGGGGGATGTGGGTCGTCCCGATCTCCTGGCGTCCATCGGCGTGACGGCCGAAGAACTGGCCGAAATGCTCTATCATTCCTTGCATCATAAACTCTTAAAACTGCCTGGAACGACCCTGGTGTACCCGGCGCACGGCTCGGGATCCATGTGTGGGAAGGCCTTGAGTGACGAGGCCGTCTCCACTTTGGACAAACAACGACGCTACAACTATGCCTTGCAGCCGATGCCGAAAGAAGCCTTTGTCAAGATGATGGTTGCCGATCAACCGGAAGCCCCCGCTTACTTTGCGCACGATGCGATGATGAATCGCATAAACCGGCCCGTTCTGGAGGAAACCATCGAAACATCGATGAAGGGGCTCGATCTGGATCCGATTCTGGATCTTCGGAGTTCCGGTGCGCAGCTCGTGGATGTGCGTCCCGCCAATGACTTCGCCGCCGGACATCTCAATGGCGCCGTCAATATCGGTATTGACGGCAGGTATGCCACCTGGGCGGGTTCCTTGCTGGATAAAGAGCGACCGATCGTCATCATCGCCCAGATGGAACATGTAGGGGGCGCCATCATGCGGCTGGGCCGCATCGGTTTTCATAATGTCGTGGGTTATCTCAAGGAGGGGATGAGGGCGCTTCAAGATCGACCCGATTGCCTGGTCCGGACACAGCGGATGACGGCGGCGGAATTAATGGAGTCGGAAGAAAATATTTCGATTATCGACGTTCGTACCCTGAATGAATGGGAGGGCGGCCATATCGCGGGCAGTCTCAATATGCCGCTCAATCAATTATCGAAACGCATTGCAGAGGTGCCGAAATCCGGCCGGTTGGTCGTACATTGTCAAGGGGGATATCGATCGATGATTGCCGTCAGTTTACTAGAACGAAAAGGATGGTCGAATATCATCGATCTCATCGGAGGCTACGAAGCATGGACAGCATCGAAAGGGCATGCGTCATAGGATTCAAACGTGGAAGATTCGGGACGAGAAGAAAGCGCTTGTGGATTTTTCTGTCGATCGTGTGTCAATTCGCGGCGAACAACGCCGCCGCCAAGACCGGTCTCCTAAATATCTCCAACGTAAGCGGCAATTCCACACCGACGATCCGAGTGCCCTATCTCATGCCACAGACGTCCGTCGATCCAAGAGCCGTTCCCATACAAAACGCCGGCTTCCAACCCATACTGTTGGCCTTCGATCCGGGGGCCGCCCGCCTTTTCGTCGCGGCCCCCGGTCGGGATGGGACCGACTCGCATCTGTTTTTCTTTCGATCTCATAAACAGGGCAAGGCGAATCCGGCGTCGGTTTATCGGTTTCCGGGGGTGTCTTCGGGGCTTTCCTACGATTCCGAAGAACGGATGCTCTCGGTGGCGAACGCAACGGATCACGAAATCATCTTATTCGACCGCTTCGATTCGAACCGGAGGACCAAACCGACACGAAGGCTAGGCAGGTTTAACTTTCCAACCGGTATCGCGAGCGATTCGGTATCCCAACGTCTATTTGTCGCCGATGCCCACCCCGGCGCCGTGCAAGTATTTGACCGTTTGAAGGATGTGCAGGGTTCGGACCCGCCGGTGGACACCATGGGAGGATCAGCCGGATTAAACGGCCCCTTTGCACTGGCGGTGGATCCCCAAGGCCGTTTCTTATATGTTTCGAATTTTGATGGGGTCTTGCGTTTTTCCCTGAACGACCTATCGGCGCAACCCATGCGTCTGCCCTTGCCGAAAAATACCTTGGCGCGAGGATTGGCATTCGATGCATCCAAGGAACGCTTGTATATCGCGGCGCCGATGCGACGGTCTTATTTTATTTTTGATGGAGAAACGATGGAAGAGATCAAGGTCGAAGGCGGCAAAGGACCCTTTCCTTTCTCGCTGGCCATCGATTCCAAGGCCGATCGGCTCTATCTTGCCGGTACCGATTCGCGAATCGGCATTGTAGAGGGGGCCGGCGAGAAAAATCCACCTGAAGCATCACCGAAAGCGCCCCGTCGTCGGATCGATTTTTGGATCACTTGGCAAGACGCCATGCCTCAACCCCAACCACATCCCACGCCACCGCCCGAACATCCCGAACCACTGCCCTTCGAACCGCATACCATAGACTTTGCGTCTCCAATCTCCCATCGTCCACTCGAAGACTGATCGACATATTCCATCCACCACTCGGTTTGCCTCCATCCATCGTTACATATTCGCGTCTCACCAACACCGGTGGCGATTTGTTTAAAAAATCCTTCCTTTCACTTTTGGTGTATACACCCTTTCGATGCTTCAGGAGCACTCGCTTCTTCCTCAATTAATACAAAAACGTCTGGCCGATTTGCTGCGGAATTTTTTAAAGGTGGTATATTTTAAAAAGGAATTTTTGCGACCTTAACTGTTACTTGCTTGTTACTCGTTATAAGAGGAATACAATGAAAAAAATCAATATGATTGTGACGACAGTGTTATGGGCCGCTGTCCTATGGCAGGCTTTGCCGGTTTATGCCGATGCCCCTTCCTCCCTGGAAGATAAAGTCAAGCAACTCGAGTCCAGACTCGAAACCGACCTGGTGTTTCTCGAAGAAAAACAGGATGCCTTATTCAGAAAATTAACGGAAAAGAGCACCTTGCATGTCTATCTTTCCTTGGAGTACGAGGATTTTCAGGACGAAAATTCCGCCATCGAAGCTGAGGATCTAGAGCTTGTCTCCGAATTTGCGATGAACGATCGGATCAGCGCCTATATCGAAATCGAGTTTGAAGATGAAGAAACGGAAATCGAACAGGGTTTCCTGGATTTTGCTTTTAACACATCTGTTAGCGCGCGTTTGGGTATTGTGCTGGTGCCTTTTGGTCGATACAACCTCGAGCATTTTAATTTCATGCGGGACCTAACCAGTCCGCCGGTCGCCATACGCTTCGTCAACGGTGTGTCTTGGAGCGAAGCCGCCGCTGGGGTGACAGGAAACTTTTATTTTGGCGACAGCGGTGATGCCTGGTTTGATGGCGTTTCCCTTGACTACCAAGTTTTTCTCGTCAACGGTCTCAAGGACCGGATCGGAGGCTTCGGCATACGAGATGCAAAAGGCGGATTCGGAGACGATAGCAACAATAACAAAGCGATCGTCGGCCGTATCGGGATCGCACCTTTGGCGGGAAGGGAATTCGGCCTGAGTGCTTATCTCGGGAAATATGACGACATCGGCAAGAAGGCCGCCCGTGGCATCGACTTCGATTGGTTGGTCGTCGAAGGCCCCTTCGAATTCTTGGGGGAGCTTGTCTACTGGGATATTGAAGACGCAATCGCTCCGTCGCCCGGTTTGCTCAAGGGCGGATTTGTTCAGTTGAACTATCTTTTTTGGTTTAAAGCCCTGGATGATACGATCTTTGGAGAAGGATACGAAATGCCGACCTTCACCGCGATCCTTCGCTATGGTGAAGCGGAGATTCGTATTGATCCCATCAGCAAGGAAAAACGTTGGACCCTGGGCATCAATTACCGCCCCGACGAAACCTTCGTGGTCAAAACCGAATATCAATGGAATACCACCGACAACACACCGATTGCCGAGGGCGACAAGAATGGATTCGTTGCTTCCATTGCGGCACTCTTTTGATCGACGGCCGGCCTTTATGAAACGTCACACGATTTTTCCCCTTGTCCTTATGTTGTTCTCCCTTTCGTCCATCTCCATGGCAAAAGCCGCCGACGATCCGATCGCCATCATTGTGAACAAGGCGAACCCCAAAACCGGCATTTTAAGCACCGAACTGAAACGGATCTATAACGGCCGCACGAAAAAATGGCCGAATGGAAATAAAATGGTCATTATCAATCGGCCGATCGATTCGGAAATAAGGGCGCGTTTTTATCGAACCATCCTCGACGCCAAGCCCACAAAAAAATTTTTTAAATCGAAATCTCCACTGACTTTCAAGGTCATGCAATTGAAATCGGGCCTGGCGACGCGAAAATTCGTGGCCCATATCCCCAACGCCATTGGTTTTATCTACTTGAGCGAGGTCGACGAAACCGTGAAGGTGCTTAAGATTGACGACCTTATGCCGAAAGATGAAGACTACGTATTAAAATAGCGCAATCATTGTCGATGATGAAAACCATCCAGTCAAAACTGATTTCCTTGTTTCTTTTTCTATCCCTCACACCGCTGATCGTCGTGGCGACCTATGCGTATTTCGAAGGTCAAGAAGCCTTAAGAAACGGCATCGGAATGAATTTCGAGGCCCTGGCCCTGAATGCGATGGATAAAGTCGACCGATCGCTTTGGTCGCGCAAGCAAGATTTAAAGGCATGGGCGTCAATCGAGGCCATGCAAGACGTGATTGCGGATGACGCCGACGGACGTATCGTAGACATCTTGGTCCAGCTCAAAAAAGAATATGGGATGTACTCGGAAATCTTTGTCGCGACAACCAAGGGCGAGATCGTGGCCGCAAATTCCCCGGTCCTGATGGGCGCCGATGTGTCTCAAACCCATTGGTTCCGAGAAACGATGAAAAACCGGAGGGTCTTTATTTCGGACTTGCGATTCGATGACACGACTGAAGAATATGCGGTGTCCATGTCGATTCCCCTCGAAGCCGCTTACGACAAATCGGAGGTCATCGGAATCCTTTCCTCACGGATCAATCGAGCGGTCATCTTTGAAATGACGAGCGATACGCATTTGTTTCAGAAATACCAAGACCGATCCCGGCATGTTGTCTTAATCAACAAAAAAGGCGAAGCGATATCGAAGCAAGACGGGCGGCCGGGGCACGATCACGTGGATGCGGGCGATCACCTTCATTATCAAGACAATCTCATCGCATTGGGTTTGCAATCGGTGTTATTCGCAATGGACGGCAGACACGGATTTTTAGAGGAAAAAGGCGTTTTCGGAAGCGATCAGCTCGTCGGATACGCCGGTTCGACCGGTTATCGCGATTTTGAAGGACTGGGATGGTCCACCCTGGTGCTCCAAGACACCCAAAGCGCCTTTGCGCCCATTATGACACTCCGCTTCCAAGTCATCGGAGCCAGCATTTTACTGGTGACCCTGGTGTTGATATTGGTCTGGCACAATGCCAGGGGGATCATCACCCCCATCAAGCGCCTGACATCGGCCACGGCGCGGGTGGCCGAAGGGGATCTCTCTCAATACGTCGCCATCGAAACCCGCGATGAGCTGCAGACCCTTGCGGATGCCTTTAATCAAATGGTCAAGGACATCAAGGAGTCGCGCGCGCGTCTGGTTGATAAGCAATATGTCGATTCGATCATTGCGAACATGATCGATGCCTTAATCGTGATCGACGCTTTCGGTGAAATCAAGACCATCAATCGGGCGGCGCTGAACTTGGTCGGTTACGATCAAAACGAACTGATCGGCGGCCCGGCCTCTCTCCTTTTTTCGGAAGCGGAATGCTTGAATCCGGAAGGAATTGAGGAAATGATTCGCGGAGCGCTGCTGCGGGATCAAGAAATGGCTTTCAAGACGAAATCGGGATTGGTGATTCCCGTCAGCATATCGTGTTCGATATTGAATCGTTCCGAATCCCAAGACAAAGAGGGAAAACCCTTTAAGAGCGAAATAGACCGCTTAAGAATCGTGATGATTGGTCGGGATCTCACGGAGCGGAAAGAAGCGGAAGACGCCCTGCGCGAGAAAGAAGAACGTTATGCACTGGCCGTGCAAGGCGCCAACGATGGGATATGGGACTGGGACTTAAACGCCGGGCGGGTTTATTTTTCTCCGCGCTGGAAGGCGATGGTCGGCGCCTCCGAGGATGAAGTTGGAAACGCCCCCTCCGATTGGTTCAGCCGATTGGATCCGGAAGACATTGCACAGGTCAAGGAAAAGATATCCCAGCATCTCAACGGAATGAGCCCGCATTTTGAATGCGAGCATCGTATAAAGCATCAAGACGGCGGCTACCGATGGATGCTCAGCCGCGGACTGGCGATTCAAGATGCGGCCGGCAAGAACAGCCGCATGGCCGGGTCCATGACCGATATCACCGAACGCAAGGTGGCGGAAATGCAACTCCTGCACGGGGCCCTGCACGACAGCCTGACAAACCTGGCGAACCGGGCCTTGTTTATCGATCATTTAAACCGCGCCATCATCCGAATTAAACGGCATAAAGAGTACTTATTCGCCGTGCTGTTTCTCGATCTCGACCGTTTTAAGGTCATCAACGACAGTTTGGGCCATATGGTCGGAGACCAACTCCTCATCGATGTGGCCCGCCGTTTGGAAAAGTGTCTGCGTCAGGATGACACCATTGCCCGCCTCGGTGGCGATGAGTTCTCTATTTTTTTGGATGACATCGAGAATGCCGAGAAGTCGGCGGAGGTCGCCGCCCGGATTCAGAACGACCTCTCCCGCCCATTCGAGATCATGGGACGCGAGGTCTATATCACGGTGAGCATCGGAATTACGATTGGAAAAGACAGCTACGAAAACCCGGAAGACTTGCTTCGCGATTCCGATAACGCCATGTATCGCGCCAAAGGAGCAGGGAGAGCCCGGCATGAAATCTTTACGAAAACCATGTACGAGCATGCGATGGATCGGCTCAAACTGGAAACCGATCTCCGACGCGCCGTGGATCGAGAAGAGTTCTTTCTGGAATATCAACCCATCGTATCCTTGCACTCAGGGAGGGCAAGTGGGTGCGAAGCCCTCATGCGATGGCGTCATCCGGAACGGGGGCTTATTTCTCCCCAACAATTCATTCCCTTGGCGGAAGAGACGGGTCTCATCGTGCCGATGGGGGAATGGTTGATACGCACCGCTTGTGAGGCCTATATGTCGTGGTCGGAGGCCGGTCATTGTTTGGATCATATTTCCGTCAATTGCGCGGCCCGCCAATTTCAGCAAGGACAACTGGTCCATACGATCTCGGCCGTTCTTCGTGAAAAGCAAATGCCCGGGTCCGCCTTCAGAATGGAGATCACCGAAAGCTCGGCCATGCAGAATATACAGCTGACCACCATGACGCTTCGCGAATTGAGCGCGATGGGCATTTCGCTTTCGATAGACGATTTCGGAACCGGTTATTCTTCCTTAAGCTATCTCAAGCATTTTCCGATCAACACCGTTAAGATTGATCGTTCGTTTATCAAAGAAATCTCGGATGATATGGACAGCGCCGCCATCATTGTAGCGATCATTGCCATGGCGCACAGCCTGAAGTTGGATGTGATCGCCGAGGGGGTTGAAACGGAGGCGCAACTGACCTTTCTGAGGCAAAATGACTGTGACGCCATTCAGGGATATTATATCAGCCAGCCCGTCTCTGCCGATGCGTTCTTATCGTTTCTAAAAAAAACAGCTGCTCTTAAAACATTATCCGCCGAAGTAAAATAGCGCCCCATCCTCCAATCAGCGACGCACATAGGGATATAAAAACGACTCCCTCGGCATTCTTTATCCAAACTGTCGGAGGAAAACATCCAGCCCTTGCGTGAACCTCCGGTCGATTCAAATTGAAATGATCCGCGTCTTTTGATATGATTGCCTAACCTTGAAAACGCAAACAGCCAAGAGCGTGTCGAATGGTGATCTCATATTAAAAATCGGCATGTCTCTCGCGGTTTTTCTTTTATTTCTGAGATCCGGCGCACCCATCCTTCAAGCCGCCGCCCCTTCCCTTATAAAATTGTCCCTTGCGGAAGCGATTGAGATCGCGTTCATGAATAACGTCGACATCCGGGTGGAGCAGGAAAATGTGCGACGCAACAGATTATCGCTTTTATTGGAGGAATCCCAATTCGACCCAAGCCTGCGGCTTGACTCCCGCGCAGACCGGACCGTCCGAAGCTCCACATCGGGAATCGAAACAGGACCGAGCGGTACAAACCGGATCGTGCAAGAAAACCAGCGGATCAATGCGGGCCTCAACCAACGGTTTCGCTGGGGAGGGGATTATGACCTCAATATCGGCCAATTTCGTTCGAAGGCCAGTTTTCAAACGCTGAATCCAACCATCAGCGGGAATCTACTCTTTTCGTTTACGCAGCCCCTCCTCCAAGGCTTCGGACGCGAAATCACCCAAATGCCGATTCGTATTGCGCAAGTCGACATTGCCATTTCGGAGGTCGCCTTTCAATCGCTTGTGGCAACGGTTTTACTCGAGGTCGCCAACGCCTATTGGGATCTCGTGTTTCAACTTAAGAATCAGGATGTGCAAAGGCAAACCCACCAATCGGCCGAACGTCTCCTCGCCTCGGTCCGGGCAAAGGTTGAGTCGGGCCTCTTGGCCCCCATCGAGATTCTCGTCGCCGAAGCCGGGGTCGCGTCGCTGGAGGAATCGGTCGTCATCGCGGAGAAGGGTGTTCAAGATACCGAGGATCGCCTCCGGTTACTTCTAAACCTGCCGGAATTATCGATGGTCGCCCCCCCATCGATACAGCCGACGGATCGACCGGTGCAGACAAAAAAACCGATGGATGAATCCAACTTGCTCAAATGGGCGGTGGACCAACGTCCGGAGGTCAAGGAAAACCGTCTATTGCTTCAAAACCGGTCGCGCGCAATTCGAATCGCCGAGGATCGTCTTTCCCCCTCGTTGGACCTGGTGGGGAATATCGGTTTAAACGGTTTGGGAGGCGACTTCACGGACGAAATCGACCAATTGACCTCGGGAAGTTTTCATCAGTGGGAGGCCGGTCTCGTTTTATCGTTTCCGCTTGGAAACCGGGAAGCCCGCACCAACCTTCGCATCGAAAAAACGGAAATGAAGAAGGCCGAATTGGCGCAAGAAAAAATCGTCCAGGAAATCACTCAGGAAACGAAAGAAGGAGTGCGCCGTGTCAGGACCGATTTTCAACGGATCAAAACCACTCGGCGTGCCAGGTTGCTTGCGGAAGAGAAATTGAATGCGGGAAACGAACGCTTTCATCTCGGACTCATCAGCAGCCAAGACCTTCTCGAATTTCAGGACGATTTGGCCGATGCAAAAGCCAAGGAATTAAAAGCCCTAACCGACTATAATAAATCCCTCGTCAATCTGGACAAGGTGACCGGCACCCTCTTGAACCGTTTTCGGATCGAAATTTCGGGAAATGGGGTGGCGATGAAATGAAACGTCCGTTTCAAAAGTTCTTCTTTTTTTTGGTCCTGCCTTCAATGGTTTTCGCGGCATTTTATACCTTTCGAGACGGCGGCCGCGAGGCAATCGTACACGAAGCCTCCATCCTCGTAAAGCGGGGAGATGTCATCGTCAAAGCGGCCGAAATCGGCTCTTTGGAGCCGACGCACATCGTCGAAATCAAATCGGAACAGTCGGGTGAGGTCAAGCAAATACTGGTGGAAGCCGGCGATACGGTATCGATCGGTCAGGCCCTTGCCACCATTCAGCAAGAGTCGAACCAGGCCCGCCAAGTGGCCGAAGCGCGGGCTGCCATTGAACAGGAGCGCCTCAACCTGAAAGAAGCCGAACGGGAATACCAACGCATGGAAGAATTATTCAAAAAGGGCTTTGTCGCAAAAAAAACGGTCGAAGACGCGGAAAAGGACTTGGAAAACGCGCACATTCGAACCACCCTGGCCAAGAGGAACCTGCTGCTCACCTTAAGCGGCAATAAAGCCTTGTTCGAAAAGGTGCTCGCGCAGGATCTCTCCTCCGATACCCTCGAGAACTTCACGGTCCTTTCTCCGCTTTCCGGAAGGGTCCTGGAGGTCTCGGTGAATGTCGGGGAGATCGTTTCCTCCGGTACTTCCACCGTCACCGGGGGAACCGCCCTCATGCGCATTGCCGATCTTTCCAATATGTGGATTAAAACCAAGATCAACGAGGTCAACATCAGCAAGATCACCGAAGGCCAGCCCGCGGAGGTGCGTCTCGACGCCATTCCCGGCAAAGTGTATGAGGGCCGTGTGGTCAAGATTGCACCCAAGGGAGAAAAAGAAGACGATGTCGTGACCTATGAAATCACCATTGGGTTGGCCAATTCGGATCATCGGTTGATGCCTTCGATGACGGCCAATGTCGATATCGTTACCGAAGCTGCAAGCGCGGTGCTCTACCTGCCATTGGCTGCTGTGACCGAAGTGGACGGAAAGGCGAGTGTCCGTCTGAAAACCGCCACGGGCGCCATCGAAACAAGGACGGTCGGCATCGGCTTGAGAAACGAAAGCGATGTCGTGATCACCCAGGGATTGAATGAGGGAGACCGCGTCCTTTTGCCGGGGCAAGCATCGGAACGGGGAGACGGACGGGCTTAAATTTGAGAGTGGCGGTGGAAGAAACCCGGAGCGTAATACAGCGATGTTGATCGAACTGAATGACATCAGTAAAACGTACCGGATGGGAGAGCTGGACGTCAAGGCGCTGACAGAAACCAGTTTTTCGATCGATCAAGGAGAGTGTGTATCGATTGTCGGGCCCTCCGGCAGCGGAAAGACGACCTTGCTCGACATCATCGGGTGTCTGTCCAGACCGTCGTCCGGCGACTACCTTTTGCAAGGGGAGGCGGTACAGGATTTATCCGATTTCGAACTTGCCCGCACCCGAAACCGAAAGATCGGATTTATTTTTCAAACCTTCCACCTCTTGGGAAGAAATACCGCACTGATCAATGTTTCCCTTCCTCTTTTTTACGCCGGTCTGACACGAGAAACACGGACGGCGCGCGCAAAAGAGGCCCTGTCGATCGTGGGTCTTGAGGACCGGATCCATCACCGTCCGAATCAACTCTCCGGCGGGCAACAGCAGCGGGTCGCCATTGCGCGGGCATTGGTCAACCGGCCCGAAATCATCCTGGCCGACGAGCCGACGGGCAACCTCGATTCCCAATCGGGCCGAGAGATTGTCGAGGTCTTGCTCGAACTCAATCGGAAGGGCCACACCTTGCTGTTGATTACCCATGATCCGGAATTGGCGGCGCGGACCCAACGGACGCTCACGATTAAAGACGGCCGAATCGTGAGCGATGAGAAACACGGGAAAGGGCCTTATCAGGGAGGATCGAACTCGTGAATGTCCTTGAAATCTTTATCGACGCCATCCGAAACCTGTCCTCGAACAAACTCCGGTCGGGCTTGACGATGCTGGGGGTCATCATCGGCGTGTCGGCTGTGATCTCGATGTCTTCCATCGTTGAGGGAGGGAAGCGGATGACGGTGGAAATGATCGAAAAGATGGGCACCAATCTCCTTTCCGTTCGTCCGAAAACATTGGATAAGGAGGCATTGCTGAAATCTACGGGGCGTTCCAAGGGGCTTCGCTACGGCGACGCGGAATTTATCAAAACGGCAGTGCCTTACGCCAAAGAAATCACACCTGTGATCAATTTTTCGTCACAAATTCGTTACAACGATCAGGATCGGCGCGGCATGGTCGAAGGGGTCTTGGAAAGTTATCGAGAGATTCGAAACTATGACGTCGAAAGAGGACGTTTTCTTTCTCAACGAGACAGCAAAGCCTATAAAAAAGTCGCCGTCCTCGGCACCGAAGTCGTTTCCGATCTCTTCGGCCAGGAAGACCCGCTCGGAAAAGATGTGAAGATTGGCAATCAACGATTTGTGGTCATCGGCATCTTAAAAGAAAAAGGGAGTCTTCACGGCATCAATTACGACGATACGATCTTGGTGCCCGCAACCACCGCGATCAAATTGCTCAAAGGCAATGATACGCTCAACTCCTTCATCGTGAAGGTCGATGACCGGCGGAATATGAAGAAGGCCGACCAAATGATCCGCAATCTGCTCCTTCAGCGCCACAACGGCGTCGAGGATTTCGCCATTCGCAGTCAGGACGAACTGCTCCGAAACACCGAATTGATCATCTTTACCTTCCGGGTCATCCTTGGTGGAACGGCCGCGCTGTCCCTGTTGGTCGGCGGGATCGGCATCATGAATATCATGTTGGTGACCGTGACGGAACGCACGGCCGAAATCGGATTGCGCAAGGCCCTGGGGGCCAGCCGCCGAGCGATCTTGTTCCAATTCTTAATCGAATCGACGGCGATCAGCTTGCTCGGTGGGGGTATCGGCATCCTTTTTGGTGTGGGGCTCGGCGCGGGATTCGGTTGGCTGGCGCAACGGGCAATCTCTGGATGGAACGCCGTCATCCTCCCCAGCGCGGTGATGTTGGGTTTCTTTTTTGCGATGATCGTCGGTGTGACCTTCGGTCTTTACCCGGCCTATAAGGCCGCTCGACTCGATCCCGCGGAAGCGCTGCGCTATCAATAAAAAAAGAGGAAGAAACCATGGAACCCGATTTAAAAAAACAGGGGTATGACAAAGAAGAAGCGTATTTTAACAAGCTGAATAAAGTTTTGCTCGAAAAGATGAAAAATAAAAAAAAGCCGGACGCGTCAGAAAAAGATCGCCCAGACAATGAAAAACGATAATCCGTTTTCCCGGTCCTGCTGGTTATGGGTTGGATGCAAGGTATCTCTCACCTATCCTCTTAATATCTTATAAGATGCGGTTTCCGGATTCACGAATGAAGGCGCTGAATCACGCTTCGGAAGAGATCGTCCTTTTCTATAAAACGGGATGTCAACGATTGAAGCGGAATGAAACCAAGGGTCGGGTTCCCGATAGAGCATCGAAAATCAATCGTGGCTTGATTAAAAGGATCGCGGATTTTTTTATGAAGACTCAATCGACTTTTGTATGGAGGAGTATTTTGTCTTGGTCGATGGTCCATTCGTCCAGGTCCGGATCGTTATCAATATTTCCGACGGCGGTGGCGAGATAGAATTCAGGAACAGTTCCTTTCGGAATCACGATGCTGATGTTGTAAAATTGGGTGTTCCCCAAGGTCGGAAGACCCAGGGCTTTGGGGTCGTTCGTATAGGCATCATGCTCGACATAATAGCTCGTTTGCTGTTTCGCAAGCGCGCTGAGGATGCCTTGCGCCTCGACCCTTCTGGCTTTTTTGAGGAAATGCGTATAGACGACTGAGGAAATGGCGATGAGAATGCTCACCACGGTCACGACGAGCATGAGTTCCACGAGCGTGAAACCCTTTCGGTCAAGGATTGCCCCCGGTTTAATCATCTTTTTTTTCGAGTTGAAACCCTTCGAGCAAGCGTTTCAACTTTAATTCGCTTTCTTGTGCGTTCCGAGTCAGGCGTTTCAATGCTTCAATGGAGACGTTTTCGTCATCGAGCTGTTGATTCAAACCGATCAGTGCGCTTTGCAGGTGTTCATCCTGCTCTTTGAGTCCTTTAAAACCCTCCCTTAAAGAAATGGTCGTCTTGTTGAATTCTTCCATGAGATCTACAAAAAAATCTCCGGATCGGAGGGTGATGTGCGTGGACAAATCGCCTCTTTGCATTTCCTTGAAGGTTTCCTTAAATCGGTAAACCGGCCCGGCCATCCGGTGGCTGATACGAATGCTGTGAAGGCCGATCACAGACAAGAGTATAAAAATAGCGGGCCAAAAATGCTCGTGTAAGGCCAAGAAGGCATCCGCCGCTTGTTGTAATTCCGGCGTGATATTTTCGGAATAGATCCGATAGGCCAAGGGAGCGAAGATCAACACGGAGAGTAGAAAAATATACATCAAGCCGTTCAAAACGACGATTGCGGCGATCCGGCCCTGGATTTGACGGTTGATGTATTTTTTTTGTCTTCTATTGGGTAGTTTTTTTGTCATTCAAATCGAGTCCTTAGATTGGAGGGTCCTGGTCAAAAATACAGTAGAACGGTTCCACACCTTTGAAAAATTCGCACCCATTTTCAAAATATAACACCCAAAAAAAATGTGTCAAGGACACCCGTACCGATTGGATGAACATGTCTTCCTTGATAGGTATAACAAAAATACCTATATAAAAATGGCCAAGCATTTGTTGTTGATCCGTCCACGGCGATAAAAACTGAATCCGAACGATTTGATCAAAGTCACCTACTTGACCCGCACGCGGAATTTAAGGGTGAAACTGGGTGCAGGGCTTCCCCCATGATTGAATATTCCGGTCGTTGTCACTTTAATGCTGGTGACGCTGCTGTCGTAACCGTCGCCGTCGGGCACCGGTGTGTAGTTGTAGGTATACGGTCCGGGGGACGCATCGTTAGAATAGCTGACGGCGCCCAAAGCCAAGCCGGAGGCGGTTGTGCCGTCGGTAAAACCGACCCCGGTCGTGGCATCGTACTCGATCGTTGCCGTATCGATATCGTCGATTGTGAAAACCGAATTCGTATCCGGCGAGCCGTCGCCGGTATTGGAAGGCGAGATACTGTATTCGATAACCGATCCGGGGATTCGAAGCGGGTTCGTTGTCCCATTCATCGGGTCCGATATCACGGCGGATAGTTTAGAAATCGTGATGATCACGGTTCCGACAGACAGCGCAGCATCCGCCGCCCCGTCTGTCGTGGCGGCGTTGCCGAAGACGTCCTTGCTGAATCCGGCAGTGACATCAATGGTATCGTTGCCGCCAGGCACGCCGTAACCGGTTGTTCCCTCAATGGCCGTCCCCTTGGCGCCGGTGAAAACCAGGGTCAGGGTCGTGGCATTCGTCACAGTCAGACTGGTGACATCGCCGACCACCACGGTGATGTTTGCAGTCGTCGCATTGTCCCCGTTGATGTCCCAGACGAATCGGGTCCAATCGACATCGGATTTGATGTCGGTGCTGGCCGCGGCAATGGTGGTGAAGTTGGTGCCGGTCATGGTTAATGTATCGCTGGACGGCGCATAGGCCGCACTGGTGATGGTCGCCGTCGGGAGCGCGTTGTCAACCCGAACGTTTTCCGAGGTCGCATAGCTGGCGCTGTCATTCGTGCCGTCGTTGAGTTTGAAGCGGATTTGCACGTCAGACTGGTCGACGCCCGCCAGACCGGATACGTCGGCATGCTGGGTGTTAAAGGTGAAGCTGTGTGCGGTGGCGGCGCCGAAGGTGGTGGCAGTGCTCCAATTGCTGCCGCCGTTGTCATCCCAGTTGGTGGAAAGCGATGCCGAGGCATCGCCGTTGGTGGGGGCGTTCCAGGTGGCGCCGCCGTCGACGCTGTATTCAAAGGTCTTGAGGGTCACATTGTCGGACTGAAGATCCCGGCCTTTCCAATTAATTGTGAGCACACCGGTCCCGCTGGTGGCCTGGCTGATCTGTGCGGCCGGGATGACATTATCGGCCGTATAGCCGCCAATCGGTGAATTGTCGGCAAAGATCGCGATTTGTCCCGGTGAGTAACCCGTGACTTCCGGGTTGGTGCCGTCATTGGTTTTACCGTAGACATAGTAGGTCCCGGCCGCCACACCGGTTGTATCCCAAGTACAAGTGGCATTCGTGCCTTCCGCGGCGGTGGCGCAGGCCCCGGTGATGGCGGTGCCGTCCAGGCCGGTGTTGTTCGTGTCGTAATAGAAGGCGACGGTTGTGACATCGTCGGGATCCGCCAGATCATATTGAATACTGTAATTGTCACCGACCGTGACCGAGTCACCCGTGCCGTTCGGTTCATCGATCGTTAAGGTCGGCGCCACATTATAGATTACCTCGGCGTAGAGCTCGGTGATGAAGTAATCGGCGGTTCCGTCCTCCAAATTGTCGACCAGAGCGACCAGACTGTCGATCTCGCTCCAGGTCCATGCCGCCTCGGTGTTGGGGTTTGTGGTGTAGAGAGACCCTGAATATAAAGTGTAGCTGGTGGGCACATTACTGATTTCGGAACCCCAGTACTCGACGCCATTGGTTTTGGGCCCAAGCCGGGTTGTGTCGTCGGAGCTACCCGTATCATCTTTCATCACCGCCTTGATTTGTACGGAAACGATCGTGCCGGTTTCGGTCGTGTGGTCATCGAGTTCGAGCCGTGCCTCGTCGAGTTCGTCCTTATCCAGTTCGCCATAAGACGTATCGCCGTCATTGGTATCCAGCGCGGTAGCCGCACTCCCGCCGCTGTAGCTCTTCATCTCATCTCCGGACGCGGCGCCGGAGGGGTGAAGGGTGAGGGTCGTATTGGCCACAGCGGTCGTGGATGCCAGGATGGTTAGAAGGGCGGCAAAAAAGACCGAAGCCCTTAGGCGATGGCCGCGCAAAAAACGGTTATTGCGATGCCGATTTTTTCTCTCTCGTTTTCCGGTTTTCACCATTGTTTCCATTGCCTACCGTTTCAGCCAATCGATGGCATCTTTCATCGATTCCTGATCGAACTTGATTCTAAACTGCAAGAAAACCCCCTTTCTTTTGTAATTCGCCCCTGCAAAATCTCTATCGACAAAGCCGTCCAAGTTGTAGCCGAGACTGACCCATACGTTGTCCACAAAGGAATGACCAACGGAGATTCCATAGGCATAGTCGACTTGATCGGTCTTCCACGAATGGAGCACGCTTGCGCGAAGACCGACATCCCAGTCTTGTGCCAGATCGTAGCGCGACTCAAGCCCGACCAAATCGATAAAACTGTCATAGGCTTGATCGTCAATCGTCTCCCGAACCCACTTGGCGCCATATTGAAACGCCAGTTGCCAGTGTGGATGAACCTGGACATTGGCATTGAGATTGTTGACGATCCTTCGGTTTTTAAAAGGAAGGGAAACGCCATTCTTTTTTTCATGGATCAGATCGAGCTTGTCGAGCACGATCCACTTTCCCCGATTGGGGCGGTGCGCCAGACCGAATCGCAGGTTGCTCGTCACATGACGGCCTCCGGCCAGTTGATCCTTGTCGATGAATATCAAGGAAGTCAGCAGTCCGAGATCCCGGTTGACTTGGGTTTGCAAAGACGACGCGAGATAAGATTTGTTTTCGCTTGTCGCATCACGGTTCTCGATGCGGGTCGTCCAGAGCCATTTTTCAATTTGATAAGTCAGGCCCAACGAGTGGGCGGAGAAGTCGCCGCTGCCGCCACTGGCAAAGGGGACATTCGTATTGATCGGTGCAAGCACCTTGGTGCTGAAGGTATCGCCGCGTTCGTATCCGAGGTCGAGACTCCACTGTGCATTGATGACCCATTTTTGGGTCAGTCCCATCGTCGCGCTGTCGGTTCTGGCCATGCCGTTATTGTCTCGATCCAGGGTCGTGAACATCTTGCCATTTTCCCATGGGGTTGTCTTGATACCGACCCG
Source organism: Nitrospiria bacterium (assembly GCA_046756925.1). Lineage (GTDB taxonomy): Bacteria > Nitrospirota > Nitrospiria > SBBL01 > JAADHI01 > JAJDBU01. Next base: position 21,710 of record JBHHXH010000007.1, on the reverse strand, counting down.
CGTATTTTCGGTATTGCGATCCCGGCCGTCGGTCCATTCCTGCTCCGCAAAAAAGGTGGTCATTGGCGTCCATTGATAGTCTGCCCCCAGGCGCGTCCGTTCCGGAAAATCGCTGCTTTCAACGCGCCCTTCGATCGGCAGCTCATGATCGATTCGAAGGGTCAGCTTCCCGTCGATCCATTTGCGATCGGCTCCCAGGGTCAGCAGGTCCGATCGCTGGACCTCGCCGGTCGCAAGGAGATCCTTGGCGCTCTTGAGCCCGGCGCGCAGGTGTGTCCTCCAAAAATGGAGGGCGCCCCCGAGTTCGGCGACTTTCCGCGCGGCATCCGTCGCAAGATTGTCCTGCCGATATAACCGGCCATGCAGGTCGAGATGCGTACTGGCGCGGTAGTGCCCTTCCGCACCGTATTTCCGGGTGCCCGATTCCGAATCGTTCAATTGTCCCAGGCCGTAACCGGGCTCGATTTCACGAAGGTAGCCCAGGGCATCCCACTTTTCATCTCGGTGTTCCATCGTCAAAACATAAGCCTCGCCCGAACGATCCCCGATGTTGTCCGTGATATGTGTCTGTGCCAATTCGGCGCGGGCGAGGGTCTTGGGCGTGATCTCATAGCTCAGATCGAGTCCCTCGAGTCGGGCCTCTCCGCCCACTTTGCCTTCATGGATATGACTGACACCGACTTCTAAGTTTTTCATCGGTTTCGACGCGGCCCGTCCGCCAAAACTGATTGAACGATCGGTGTCGTCAAACGATTCGTATTCAACGACGATAAAAGTCGGATTCAGCCTCGCGTCCGTGCTGAAAATCGGTTCTCGGAACGTAATGGCGCCGGTATCGTAATCGATGTCGTAATCGAGATGCCGGGAGGGGGTCTCAGCGGAAATGACGACCTCGCTTCGAAAACGGTCCCGTGTTTCGATAGTCACCTTCTCGGAATTCATAACAATCGTATTCCGCGTCAATGGATAGGGGCCGCTAATGCCTTGGGCGCGAATGGACTCTTTGGCATAGGCCTGATTCGATTCGCTGACGAAAATATTAAATCGGGTTGTGTCCCCGAAGTACTCCGATTTTAAGCCGGTGAGGCTGCGCTGGTATCGGGAGAGTTCGGTGACGGTCAGTTCCGTATCGTAGTCGCCGAAGAGGGCATAAAAATGCGCGCGTTCCAGTTTGACGTAGAGCTTTTCGCTGCTGGCCGCATCGTAACGCTGCGTGCCGGCGTCCCCGTAGAGGGTATAGAAGGTCCCCGGATCGATTGTCTCGAAAAGGGTGTCGTCTTGTGTCCTTTTCTCACTGTCGAAGGCCATCGTCAAGAGCCATTCCCCCTTGATCTGCCCCTTGGCATAAAACTTCAGCTGTCCATCGGTGTAGAAGCCTTCTTCCGCCGCCGCGCCGCTGAGGGCCTCGATATTGCCGCTGAGCGTGTTATAACCGGCCGTCCCTTCGGCAAATCCGACCAAGATCCACTCTCTTTTTTCCGGAACCAGCCGCGCCTTGATCTCTTGTGCGCCCTGACTTAAGGGGAAGGTGAGCTTGACCTCGCCCGTCTGGGTGGTGGGTTCAAGGTGGATCACAATCTTGCCGTTTTTTCCAACGGTATAGGTCGTTTTTAACTGAGGCGCACCGGGCATCACTGAGATCGGATTTTCGGTCTCCCGGAGCGGGCGATAGGGTTGTGCAACGCTGTATGCGCCGGTAATGCCCTCCCGGACCGGATAGCGTCCCGTATTGTCGAGCAATTGAAAAACCAACATGGGGGCATGGATGCCGTCGGCAATCAACTGCGATTCGTCTTCTAAAAAGACCACGGACGCCGGGGGTCCGGAATAGTGCACCATGCATTCCAGATGATCGACTTCGTTGCCGTCCGCGTCGTCGATCAGTGCCAAGAAATGATTGTCGCCCTCCAATAGGCCGATGCCGCGCCAGCGGCTGACGCTGACCGTGCCGTCCGGCGTGTCGGCTTTTAAGACCCCTTCGTAGTGGAAGCTGCTGATCGGCACGCCGTCACGAAAGAGCGATACCCGATCGCCCGGCGCATGCTTGATCACCACCTTCGTGCTCGGAATCGGTGGAAGATGACCCGCGCTCGGCCACAGCCACACATCGAAACCCTGACGGCCCGATCCAAGGTTACAGGGCGGGGGTGTTTCTTTTGACGAAAGCCAGGATCCGGCCTGGGCCGGCGACATCTTCCCGAACCAGATCTGATCGAATGCGACGATTTTCGGGTCATCTTTCGTGTGTGCATGCGGTGTTTTCGTCCGTTCTGTCCCTGGCCGCAGGCCGACGGTATCGACGCTGCGCTCGGCACTTCCGGAGGGCCCACCGTGACGGATGGAGACGACCCCGCTTTTTTTACCCTTTTGGGAGGGAGTATCGAAGATCAGCGTCGCCTTGCTGATGGAATCTTCCGTGCCGGGCCCTTCAGGAAGCCGCATGGAAAATTTCAAAAGGCTTTCCCAGTCGGTTTCCGATCGATCGGATAAACGGTAGGTCAAAATATTGCCAAGCCGCTCCGGGTCCGGTAATGGAAAACCGTCTCGGGTGCTGCTGCCGGGAATGTAGTCGGCGTTTTTCGGCAGCATTACATTCAAACGCAGATGGGTCAGCGGGACGGCATGATTCTTTAATTGAATGGTGATATCCTCGGTCGGCGAGTCCGGCCTTCCTTCGCTTTTCAAATTTAAAAGCATCTTGCCTTTCGTTGGTCCCTTCAGGGCAACATAAAAATCCTCCCGCCACAAGGTCCCTCCCTGTAAATCCACGAATCGTGACCAAGCGCGATTGGCGCTGCGGCTGTTTTTGAGGGCCGGGAGCACTTCATACCCCGCGGGGAGCGAAGACAGATCGATCTGTACGACATGGGTGCCGGGGCTGAGCCCCTCAAAGTGATACATGCCCCGATCGTCGGTGACCGTATAGGTGCCGTCTTCCAGAACGATTCGAACCCCTTCCAGCCCGGCCCTTTTTTCGATATCGTCCGTTTCAAGGTTTCCCGAATCGGAAATAACAATTTGACCCATCAGGATCGTGTGACTCCGCATGAGGTCTTCGATCACGGTGACGGATTTCTTGGCCATGTTGGATGTGGCCACCCCGTCGGCCTGGGCTTGAATCTGATTCGTCGCCTTGCCCGGTTTCGATGCCGCCACAGCGGCAACATAGCGAAACTCCTTGGCCGCTCCCGGTCCCATGCCGCCGAGGGGCACGCTCAGGGTTCGCCCGTCACTGCCGATCGTTGGCTTGATCCCTCCGGCCCCATCAATTCTTAAAGAATTTTCGGCATACCGGAAGCCGTGCGGAAGGCGGTCGATGGCCTTGACATTGGATAGATGCATGAGTGAGGTGACGTTTTCAACGGTGACCGTGTACTGAAGAAAATCCCCATTGGCGACGCGATCTTTTCCAGCCTCCTTTCGGACGAAGAGGGCATTGACGATCGGGTCGATCGGAATATCCAAATGGAGCGGTGGGCCGGGATTGAGTACAAACGGCTTGCCACGAGAACCGACATCGATGGCAAAGGGTCCGCCGGGCAAAGCCTGCAAGGTTGATGTCTTCACTGTGGATGGGTTGGTGTAACCGGAACCGGCAGGCAGACTGACACCGAGTCGATATAAACCCGGCAACAGCAGTGGAAACCGGTAGTGCCCTTGAGGGTAATGGTAGACATTGCCGGCGCTGTCGATCACCGTTTGGCCGGTGACCACGGTGGAGGGATAGCTGCTAACGCCGTCATCTCCAAAGACTTGCGCAGCCTGGCCGGTTGCCGCATTGATGAGCGTGATCGTCACCCCGTTGACACCCACACCGGTACTGCTGTCGAACACGAGCCCGAAGGGATCGAACAAGGCGCCCACCGACACCTTATCGGCGCCATCCACCTGGTCTTGATAATCGATGAAAACCTTATCGTTCGCAGTGACGGACAGCGTTCCGTCATAAGAGGCCGCCGCAGTCGGCGCGGTTGGAAGATAAGCGATGAAGATTCCCGTATCGTTGCCGGTTTCGTATAACCTGATCTTCTCTTGATCTTTTCCGTCTGTCGTGTTTAAAGAAGCCAGTGTCGTGTCTTGGAGGGTCGAATCGATGTTCTGATCGCCGTCGCTGACTTGAATAAAAAGGGTTTGCCCGATATGGTATTTGCTTTCGGATATCATTGAAAGGGGGCCATCGGTGACCAGGGTCGTGGTTCCTGGAATCACCGGAGCGGGGATAGTCGTATAGACCCCATCCCCCTTGTCGTATTGGGTGAGGACGACTGAAATAGGTGGCGTCGATCCCGCAGGATCGTAATATAAGGTATCAATGGAGGCCCCGGTTCTCAACTGGATTGTGAGCGGTTTCGTGACAGAGGCCATCTCCTTACCGTTGGAGGTGTAGACGATCGGCACCGATATCGGCCCGGCCGCTTGATTCATCGAGACGGTCATCGTCAGTGTGAGGGTTTCACTCGCGGCCACGGGAATGTCCGGGAGATTGACGACATAATCTTGGTTTGTTTTGGAGATAGGCAAGGGCCCATTTAAAACGTTACCGGGATCCGCAGGCAGAGAGAGGGTCAACGAACCGTTTGTCAAGGTTTGAGTGCTTTTGTTGGTAACGGTCAGGGTCAGGGTCGCGCTGTCGCCGGCTGAGAGGCTGGTTTGGCTAAAATCGGCACTCAGGTCGGGATCTCCACTGACGGCGACCGTGGTCACTTGATCGGTGTTGGAGACGATGGGCAGACCCGGTAAGGACCCCACTTGATAGCTGACTTGGGCGGTATTGTTGATAAGGGTGCCGGGAGGCGTGGCCGCCAACCCCGTACTGAAAAAAAGAAAGACAAGGCAGATGGGAGTCAGGACCTTTGTGAGCAAACCTTTTATATTGATGTTTTTCGTTGGCTGCGCCATAAAACCATTCGTTAGGATAATCATCCATCGTTCGTCGCACGATCCCGAAACACTCCTGTAAGATTAAATGAGGCACTTTTTTGTGCTGATTCACTCTATGGTTCAAGGTGTGAATAAAATCCTGCTGACGACACGCGCCCAGTTGTTGAGAAAATGCATTCGGCGTGTTTTCTCCTCATCTTGCATCGTCCTAAATCCTGGGATGGAATCGTAGTGACTTGGGGCAATACATCGCTGTACCGCCCCAATAGATGACCCCATAGCTCCTTTCGATACCCTTATTGGATCGTGACTCTAAACTTAACGGTCGCCGATTCTCCTGCATCAAGCCGAATGTCGGTCACCGTGACAGTGTTTGTCGCAGTAATATTCCAATCCGCCTCGACAATGCCGTGTTCGTTGCTGTCGGATGCGTTGGTATATTCGGTGTTGGCGCCCGAACTGAAATCGGGATGTCCCACAACGATGCCTTGTCCGGCAGTGGCGTTATATTGGGTATTGAAGGCAATCGTGCCCGCAACGATTTCGGTGTTGAGACTGTCGGCCACGGTAATATTTGTTGCGGTGGCCGTGCCGGCGGCATTGGAGATCGTGATCGTATACTCCATGACCGCACCCGGAATGGCCAAGGGATTGGTGGTGCCGTTAATCGGATCGCTGATGACTGCGGAGCTTTTGGTAACCGTCAGCGTGGCGGCGGCCACTTTGTATGTGGCGTCATCAGAGTGTTCGGCGTCTTCGGCTGCGTCGTTGACGGTATCGGAACCGGCGCCGTCCCCGAAGACGATCTCAACGGTGTTGGGATCGTCGCCGTCGCTGTCCTCCGTGAGTGCGGCGCCGACACTGCCGCCTGCAGAACCGCCTGTGCGGGCCTGGACGAGCAGGTCATAGACGGCGTACGAATCGTCGGCGAGACCGGTCTGGATATCGGAAACGATATAAACCTTAATGTTCGCATCGGCCGCCAACTCGTCAATAAAGGTATTGGTATCCGATGCCGCCTGATATCCGGCGCCGCCTGCGGTTTCCACAAAGACGTCCACCGTGGTGGCATTAAAGCTGTCGGTGTTTCCAAAGGGACCGGCGCCGCCGGATCGGGCGACAGCGCTTACGGTGAAATCCTGTACGGTATTCCCGGTGTTTGTCACCGTAAAGGTCAAAACTTGATCGGTTGCACCCGGCGTGACGGATACGACCGCGCCTTCGTCGGTCACCACGGTGAGGTTGACCTTGTTATCGACCTTAAAAGTCGCGGTATTACTCGTTTGCTGGGTCTGGGCAATGCTGTTGACCTGATAATCAACCGTTGCGCTGTTGGAGATTGTTGTATCGGATGCGGTTCCGGCGGCAAAGGCAACTTGCGCCAGTGCGAAAATAAGCAGCACGCTGCCCGAGAACAAACTTGTTTTTTTGATTTGACCGTGTTTTATCATCCCCATTTTTACCTCCTTTATGATACGTTAACGCCCATAAAACGTCGCTAACTTCGGTTTTTGGGGGAATAACGTTGTTAATTGATGCGTGCGCGGTAGACAACGGCTCCTTTACCTCCCGGTGCCAACGCATTATTAAAAACCCAACGAATATGGGTATAATCCTTGACGGTTGCGGAACGCTCCCGGCCATCGGCATTCCGGACGATCAGTTGCCGGGGTTTTGCGAATTGACGGCCCCCATCCACTGAAAACAGAATATCGGTGCCGGTGCCGGAAGCACTGTTTTCGATATAAGTCAAATGGTCTGGAATTTTATTGGTAATAAAAGTGTTTTCTGAGATGTCATCACTCTGATTGATGTAATTGACGGTGTACACAATGACATCGCCGGGGATCACGATCTTCGGCGTGACATATTGGACTTCCTTCTCCCCTTGATCATTGATGACAACGGTCTCTTTCTCCGCAACCATGGTCAGTTCGACACGTGCACCCTCTAAAGCGTGTGAGGCCACCGACGAGAAAATAAGAATAGATAGGAGGCTTATGGCCATCTCCTTTTTCAATTGCATTGTCTTCCTCCTTTGTTAACCCTCTGCATATCGTGATCAGACACCTTCGTGCAGTGTTTGCCCTCAACCAAGGCCCCATATTTGTTAATAATTAATAACATCAGTAAAATAGTACTGTCATATTAAGCATAGCACTTTCCTTTGATTTGACAAGTAATAATTCCTTAAATAATGTAAATTATTAATGACAAACCTTATACTTGAAGGTGATGATCTTCTCCTAAAAACGAATCGGGAAGCCAACGAGATCAAAATTCGCCACGTTAACCGATGCGTTGCAGAGGGCATACTGATTTTGATTCTCATGTCCCTTACTATGTTTCGGATCATTCCATTCCAATCTTTAATTTCTCTAAACCAGATTAAAAAATACACATGTCTTTTGGTGTTTTATTCTAATTTTATGGGGTTTGTGTAAAAGGGAGTGATGACAAAAGGACAGTAGTGTTCTAGGCGGATAAGCCCACGATGGCGCTTCCATTCATGTGTCTTCCGTCTGGATCACCTTTGGTTTCGTAAAGTATGTTGCGACGATCTTAGGAGAGAGAGGGGGTTGGCCAATCGGCATTCAAATCGCGGCCGTATTTTTGAAGAGAAGGCGAAAAGGGGGAAAGGTGTTACATCCCCTGCTTCTTTTTCTCGAAGATGGGTAGTACGGTGGGAAGGAGGGCATTCAGTTTCTTGACGCGCGTGTTGCCGCTCGGATGGGTGGAGAGAAATTCCGGTGGTTTCTTGCCGCCTCCTTGACTCATCCGCCGCCAGAAAGCGACGGCTTCTCTCGGATCGTAACCGGCTTCGGCCATCAGGTGCAGACCGATTTCGTCTGCCTCGGACTCATGGCTCCGACTGAAAGGCAGCATAATGCCGACTTGGCTGCCGATTCCGAAAGCCTGCTCCACCGCCTGGGTGGTTTGGGGGTCTCCCTTTCCCAACAAGAGGCCGATGCCTTTGGCTCCGATTTGGGTCAGCATGCCTGTGGACATTCGTTCGGCCCCGTGGTGGGCCAGCGCATGAGCCACTTCGTGTCCCATCACCACCGCCAGACCGGTTTCATTTTGCGTGTATTTTAAAATGCCGGTATAAATGGCGACTTTTCCGCCGGGTAGGGCGAAAGCATTGGGGATGTCTTTTTCGATGAGGTTGAACTCCCACTCAAAATCCGGACGGCCCGAGACGGCGGCGATGCGACTGCCGACTTTTTTGATCAATGCAACCTTTGCCGTATCCGATGAGATCTTTTCCTTTTCCAGTGTCTGTCGGTAGGCCGTCGACCCCAAGGCAATCTCCTCGGATTCCGAAATGATGAGAAACTGTTGCCGTCCGGTAATGGGAACGCTTTTGCAGGACAGGAGCCAAAACGGGATACAGATCAGCGTGATCCAACGGATGGCCTTTAAATGGCTTTCTTGCATGAACTTGCCCTCGTGACGAGACCTGAAATATGAATCATTATGTCATAGGGTATTTTCCGTTTCAACGGATCCACAAACCGTCGTGCGGAAAGGGTTCGGACATGCGCTTCGACACCCAGAAATCAGAAGCGAAACGCCCTTGCCGGTGGAGGGAGATTGAAACGGAACCAAGGACAAAACACTTTCCAAAGGATATATACTTTTTATCGCTGAATTCAATCTGGACTTCTGGACGATATACGGTATAATGATTCCACGGCGTTCGAGCACCATTTAATTCCGAAAAAGAATAGCCTGCATCGCGTGCTCGCTGCGTTCAAGCCCTTTCGTACGATCCAAAACATGTCTGTACCGTTTACCGTTGACAAACGAATTCAATAACGCTAAAGCGAATAGGAGGAGGCAATGAAACAGAGAATCATCCTTGTGGCCGTGTTCGTATTGCTTGGAACCAACGAAACCTTTGCGCGCGGTTTTATCAACAACCCGGATCGATTTCCCAGCATCGGCCTCTCCTTCGGCCTTATCTCGATCGATGGAGATTTAAGTTACTTTAACAATGGGGCGCTCTTGACTCCAAAGTCCAGCGCGAAGACCGAAAGTATGGATCTGACACTTGATTTGCGTGTTCCCGTCTCCCATTCCTTGACCTTCTTCGGTGCATTCTCGATCCAAAGCGATGAAGCAACGAGCAATGAAACGACCGCCTTTTTCGGAACCGATCGAGACTTGTTTGGATATGGGCTGCGATTGGGCGCGAGATATTACTTTAATAAGTAATCGCGGATCGGCATGGCTAAAACTTTATGAAAACAAAGCGCGACAGCGGTCGCTCGGGGGTGCCGTGACTTTGGAATTGATCTACTTTCCCCCCCCCGTGTTTTTGATATTTAAGGTGAATGGGGTTTTTTAAGCGTGACGCTCAATTCGTTCCGCGTCCGTTCCCAGGAAAATTCGGCCGGTTCGATCAGATCGACGGCCAATCGATACTTATCCGGATGCTTTCCCGCCCGAACCCGATGAACCAGGATCCCGTCGCCGGGTATCCGTTTTTGCTCCGCACTGGACTTAATGCCCGGCAGATCGATCACAATGATTTTTTTTCTGCTGTCGGAGTAAAAAATCTTGGGGTTGGAGATCCCGTTCAAAGTGATCACCATCCGGAGCTCCTTGCCTTCCAAAAATCGAACGCCTTTAATCAGCGTGGCGGGAGGAAGCGGTTTTACCGCCGGTGTTTCAGGTGGCGGGAGGACTACGGCGGCTTCCTTTTTAGGGAGGGCTGCTACGTCCTGTGGCGATGGTGGCTCGGCTTTCTTCGTCTCGGATGCGGAAGCGTCTGGTGAGGGCATCGCCCCCGGACCTTCTATTCCAGTGGGAGGTAAAAGGGGAGGAGGAGGAAGGGCCCCGAGGGGTGGCGGTCCGAGATCCGGTAGCGGCAGGTCCACGGCGCCTTCGCCGGGTTTCCCCGTCATGGGTTCGGATGCCGATTTTGAACCCTTGTCTACCGACGCCTGATCGCTGAAAAAAGTGAAACGGTCGGTTTGGGCCTTTTTCTTAGCAGCCTCGGCCAAGGCCGGTTTTCCCCCATCCAACTGCGTCACTTCGACGACAATGTTCAGGCCTTCCGGCCGCACGACGGTTTTTACCTCGTTAACCACTTCAAACTCGAGTCGAGAAACCAGAATATCTCCTCTTGGAATCGGCATAATCGAACGAACCGGTCCTTCGGCCAGCTTGATTTTATCGCGATATTTGCCGAGATCAACATCCGATATTTCGAGGACCAAGCGTTCGGGATCCGAGAGATGAAACGACGTGAACAACATCAGTCCTTCCCCTTCAATCTCCACAATCGTCTTATCGCTTCCTTCGGCGATACGAATATCTTGTATCTTTAATTGACGGGATGTCTCCATCCCGCGACGTGGAGATTTCACCACGCAAGATAAGAGAACGGCGGAAACCAAGAATATCGTTGTCAATCGGACCATTTGAGCCATCATCACTAAACCTCCTCGTTGAAATTGACAAGGCATTCATTATACATTCGAGCCATCATGCGCGGCATTTTCCTTTGTTAAATACGAAAAAATAGATCTCGAAAATGGTCCATGTGAATCGGTTTATATTTATCGGATTTGCACAAAAAAATCAAACGATAAACATACCGGAACGCAGATCTCCTCAGGTGTCCGCAATAGACCGACTACTCATGCATTGCCGTTTCATCGCTTTCGATGCGGCCGTCGCGGAGGCGAATGATCCGGCGGGCATGTTCGGCGATGTAGGATTCGTGGGTCACCATGATGATGGTGTTCCCGGATGCATGAAGCTGCCGAATCAATTGCATGATTTCTTCCCCGGTTTGGCTGTCTAAATTTCCGGTCGGTTCGTCCGCCAAAATCAAGGACGGCTTTGCCACAAGCGCCCTTGCGATCGCCACCCGCTGCCGTTGTCCACCCGACAACTCGTTGGGTTTATGCGACATCCGATCGCCCAGTCCGACGCCTCTTAATGCGTCCATGGCCAAGGCTTTTCGTTTGGAGGGGGATACGCCGACATACACCAGTGGCAGCGCGACGTTTTGCAGTGCCGACGCACGCGGAAGTAGGTTGAACGATTGAAACACGAAACCGATCTGCTTATTTCGAATTTCGGACAATCTGTTGTCGTTGAGCGTGCTGACCTTGTGCTCGCCGAATCGGTATGTGCCCGTGGTCGGGGTGTCCAGGCAACCAAGAATGTTCATGAGCGTCGATTTTCCGGATCCGGAAGGCCCCATAATCGCGACGTACTCGTTGGCCTCGATGTGCAGATCGATCTCTCGCAAGGCCTGAAAGGCATTCGGCCCGCTGAGATAGGTTTTGGAAAGCGCTTCCATCTGAATGAGCGTCATGGGATCACCCAAACCTCATATATGAAGATGAGGAACGCATCCGTCGGGCAAGCAAGGTGGAAGGTCATTCGTACCGCAGCGCATCGATCACATTCCTGTTGGCTGCGCGAAGTGCCGGATAAATCCCGGCGCAAATGCCGATCCCCGCGCAGATCAAAAAACTGTAGACAATCCAATCCCACAGCAGGACCGCCTCTTCACCAATATAAAGATGATTGAATACAATGCCGCCGAGGGTTCCAAGCATTCCGCCCAGGAGTCCTAAGATGGTCGACTCGGTCAAAAACTGCGTGAGAATATGGATTTTTTTTGCGCCGATGGCGCGTCGGATGCCGATTTCCCGGATACGCTCCGTGACTGAAATCAGCATCACGTTCGCAATCCCGATGCCGCCGACCACCAAGGACACCAAGGCGATCACAATAATAAAATCGGCCAACTCTTTATTGGTTTCCTGAATCGTGGCGAGCCAAAAATCTTGACGTCTCACCCTAAAATCGTTTTCTTTGTCGTCCCTTAAGCGATGATTCCGGCGCAGAATGGTCTCGATATCGAAAAGCGATTCTTCATAATCCTGTTCCGATCGCATTTGCGCCAAGATGCTGGAAAGATGATTGACACCAAAAAGCCGTTCCTGGGCCGTCGTTAAAGGGATAAACACCTGGTCGTCCGGATTCGACCAACTCTCTCCCTTTGCCTTCAAAAGACCGATGACCTTAAATCGCTTCGATTTGATGGAAACCGTCTTGCCGACCGGGGATTGTTCGCCGAAGAGTTTATCGTGGACGGTCGCACCGAGCACACATACGCGCTCCCTGCGATGGAGTTCTTCCTCTGTAAAGAAACGCCCCTCCACAAGGTGTTCGTTGTTGACGAATGGATAATTCGGCGTGGTTCCCGTGATCTGCGTCGACCAATTTTTATCTTCAAATTCCATATTCCCGGCGCCGGAATAGACCGGAACCGTCTCTGTAATGACCTCGGATTGATCGCGTATGTCCTTCGCTTCTCTCCACATTAAATTGACGACACTCGCCCCGGTCCGCACCCCATGCCTTCTGGAAAAACTGGGACGGATCCGTAGCACGTTCGACCCCATCTGTTCCAATCGCTCGTTGATCCGCCTTTGCGTCAATTCCCCGAGCACCACCACGTGGAGCACCGCGCCGATGCCGACCGCGATGCCAAGGAGAATCAGGGTCGATCGTAAGGGATTGGCCTTCAAATTGTGAAAAGCAAGACGGATATTTTCAAACAGCCTCATGGCAAAATATGTAAGCCTTTACTTTGATGACGGTTTTTTCTTTCCGCCACCGAAACTTCGGCTCCGTTTAATCCGTTTTTCGAGCCGCTCGTTATCTTCCTTTAAGCGCGATCGGATCGGCACACCCAGCACATCTCCTTCCGATAAGCCGGAGAGGATCTCCGCTTGATTGAAATCGCTCAGACCCACGGTGATGTTTCGAGGAACGAAGACGCCCCCCTGTTTCAACAACACCTCCCGCCGATTCTCCGGCCCTTCGCTATCTTGCGCCTCTTGAAGCGCAATCGCCGGCGCCAGGAGCACGGCGTCTTTTTGGTGGACCGTGATGACAATCGCCGCATTCATTCCCGACTTGAGTTTGCCTTCGGTATTTTCCACCACGACGATGACATCGAATAGCGTCACATTTTCCTCCACCTTGGCCTCCGGCGCGATGCGAACGATTTCGCCTTCGAAAGACAAGTCGGGGTAGGCCTCGGCCGACACCCGGGCCGCTTGTCCGATTTGTACCCTGCCGATATCGATTTCGTCGATTCCCGCTTCAACGTAGACGTCATCCATGGCGGCGATATCGGCAATCGGCGTTCCGCCGCTCACATTGCTGACGCCGGATGAGATGATCTGGCCCTCCTCGACATATTTCTGGAGAATGACCCCATCGAGCGGGGCGCGCACGATTGCATCCCTCAGTCGTTCTTCCGCCCGGGATAAGGCGGTTGAAGCCTGAACCACCTTTCCTTTGACCACGGCAAGCTTCAGTTCGATCTCATCATGCTCTTCTTCCGATATTATTTTTTTTCGATACAACTCCGACCTGCGGTCAAACATCCGTTGCGCCTGTTTGCGTTCCGCTTTCGCAATCACGAGGTCGGCGTGCGCCAGTAAAACGGCCGATTGCTCGTCCCGCCGATCCAGCCTTGCGATGAGGTCTCCTTTCCGAACCCTGGCGCCTTCTTCGATGGGCAGCGCATCGATCTGGCCGCTGGCCTTCGATTTGATCTCGATTCGGTTGATCGGTTTGACCACCCCGTCCGCGCTGACGAGGGTCCGGAAGCTTCCCCGTTCCACGGAAAACTCTTTGTAACGCAAGGCTTCTTTATCCGCGCCGGCGCCGTCTCCCTTGTTTCCCCAAAAACTGGCGCCGACCATGCCGACAACCAGGCTCAAGAAGATAAGGCTAAGGTATTTAAAAAAAGTCATCGATGACCTTTGGGTTCACGATCAAGGAGTCCAAAATCGAATTCGACCGAACACTGGCCGCCCGCCCATTTCCCAAAACAGCGTTTGGAGATCCAGGCCTCGGCGCATAAAAAATCCGGAAATCAACGAACGCGATTCAGGACCAGCCGGATATCGCTTCCTCCGTGATCGCCTCCTCGACAATACGAAAAGCCCGAACAACGGGCCTATCATGCTTCTCTAACGATATAATGACATAGTGGACATCCGGGTAAAAGGCCAGGCGGACATCCGTGGCTGAAGGATAGGCAGGAGATGCCGGGTGAGAATGATAAATCGATAACAATTCGGTGCCGTTTTCCCGCATCTTTTTAAAACACGCAATCTGTTCCTTGGGGTCCATCACATATCGAAAACGCCGGTCGGAAGGCACGTTCAGGTCCAAAATAGAGGGGTCTTCCGCGGGAAGGTTTGAAATCGGATGGATTTCCGTGACGGATCGGTCTTTCCCGGCAAGGAGGCCGCAACATTCGTTGGGTTTTTCGGAATTCGCATGCAAGATCATGGTGTCGATCATCTCTTTGGGAATGTGAATCATTCGGAAAAGTCCAAGTTTTCTATCTTATTGTTTTCATTAAAATCATCTTATCATAGCCGAGAGACGTCCGTCACCCTCAGTCGCTGCCGGTGGTCCATATCCGCCCCCGCCGGGCGTTTCGATCCGGATGCGGTCTCCGGGGCCGACGGCCAAGGCCTCCGTGCCGGACAAGTCGCGACGGGATCCATCCGCTCGGATGATCTGGTTTTTCCCAAGCGCCGCGGCGCATCCGCCTGCAAGACCGTGGGGCGGCACACTTCTGCGGTTTGATAAGATGGCCACACGCATCGGCTCAAGAAAGCAAATCTCTCTCCGCACACCATTCCCGCCCGGGTATCTTCCCTTTCCGCCGCTTTCCTGACGGATTTCAAAGCGCATAACGCGAACCGGATAACGCCACTCCAATATCTCAGGGTCAGTCAGACGGCTGTTGGTCATGTGGGTGTGTACCGCCGAGGCGCCGCGAAAGTCCGGTCCGGCACCCGCACCGCCGCAAAGGGTCTCGTAATATTGGTATCGGTCGTTTCCGAAAGTGAGGTTGTTCATGGTGCCTTGCGCGGCCGCCATCACGCCGAGTGCCCCGAAGAGGGCATCCGTGATGACCTGGGAGGTTTCGACATTGCCCGCCGCCACTGCCGCCGGATAAACGGGGGCCAACATGGATCCTTCCGGAACAACGATCTCGATCGGCTTGAGGCAGCCCTCGTTTAAAGGGATGTCGTCATCGACCAGCGTCCGGAAAACATAGAGAATGGCGGAGCGGGTGACCGCCTTCGGGGTGTTGAAATTGTTCGCTTGCTGCGCGCTGGTGCCGCCGAAGTCGATCCGAGTCCGGCGCTTTATTTTATCGATGGAAATGTGACAGCTGATCACGCTCCCGTTATCGAGGGCGTAGGAAAATGCGCCGTCCGACAGCCCATCGATCACCCGCCGAACGGCTTCTTCCGCGTTCGTCTGCACATGTTTCATGTAGGCGCTGACCGTGCCCATGCCGAAAGAGGCAACCATGTTCCGAAGTTCCAAAACGCCCTTATGATTGGCGGCAACCTGGGCCTTAAGATCGGCGATATTCTCGTCCGGATTGCGCGCCGGGAAGCGGGCGGCGACAAGCGCTTCCCGGATCGATCGCTCATCGAAGCGACCCTGGGACACCAGCCGATGCGCTTGGATCAGGACCCCTTCTTCTTCGACATGGCGGCTTTTCGGCGGCATCGATCCGGGGGTCAAGCCGCCGATATCGGCGTGATGCCCGCGGCTTCCCGTAAAAAAGACCAGCCGACCGTCTTCGAAAATGGGGGTGATGACCGTGACGTCGGGAAGGTGCGTGCCGCCGTGATAGGGGTCGTTTAAAACGAAAACGTCTCCCGGATAAATATCGCCTGCATATTCCAAGAGGACGGCCCGGACCGATTCGCTCATCGAGCCCAAATGGACGGGGATGTGCGGCGCGTTCGCAACCAGGTTGCCCCCTTCATCAAACACCGCGCAGGAAAAATCGCGTCGCTCTTTAATATTTACGGAGGAGGCGGTTGTCTCCAGCGTGTGTCCCATCTGATCGGCAATCGACATGAAGAGATTGTTGAAGACTTCCAGCATCACCGGATCGCATCGGGTTCCGATGGCACTTTGTCTCGGCAGGGGTGCCGCCCGTTCTAGGATCAGCCCACCCTCCCGCGTCGGCACCGCCTCCCAACCCGGTTCTACAACCGTCGTCGAGAAGGGGTCGCACACGATTGCCGGTCCGGTGATCCGATGTTGAAGATTAAGGGAGGGGCGATCGTAAACCGGCGTTGGGCGCAATTTGCCATCGATATGAACATCGACGAAGGAAGCCGGCGTTACGGTTTTTTCTGGTATTGAACCTTTGTCCGACCCGGCCTTTGCCCCTGCACCCGTGCCGCGCCGATCGCTCCGGTGCGAAGACCCGATCACCTCGATGGAGAGTCGATCGACAATCAAGTCTCTCGGCGGCATCGTAAATCCAAAGCGGTGACGATAGGCGTCCTCGAAGACGGTCCGGATCTCCGGAAGGGGTCCAAAGGGCACGCCCAGCACCATGTCCGTGCCCTCGACTTTGAGATGGATGGTTTGCGCCACACGGATCCGCTCGTCCGAAACCCCTTGTCCCTGCATCTTCCGAATCCCTGCATCGGAAAGCCCGTCGAGTTTTTCGGATAGGTGGGGCATGAGGGCTTTTTGAAGCCGCTCTTCGATGCTGGCTTCCCGCAGCAGGCGTAGATCGGCGTGCCCGATCCCATAGGCCGAGAGCACACCGGCGAAGCGGTCGATAAAAACCTTTTTCATGCCCAGCGTATCCGCCACCTTGCAGGCATGTTGGCCGCCCGCGCCGCCGAAGGCGCAAAGAACATAGCGGGTGACGTCATGACCCTGCTGTACGGAAATCTTCTTAATGGCGTTCGCCATGTTTTCGACGGCGATTTTTAGAAAACCTTCGGCGACTTCAAAGGGAGAACGCCGATCGCCCGTGGATTTCCGGATCTCCTCCATCAATTCGGAAAACCGCTTCCGAACGATTTCGCGGTCGAAGGGCTGGTTTTGCCCCGTTCCGAACACCTGGGGAAAAAATGCGGCTTGGAGTCGGCCGAGCATCACGTGGCAGTCGGTCACCGTCAGCGGGCCGCCGCGCCGGTAACAGGCCGGACCGGGGTCGGCGCCGGCGGAGGCCGGACCGACGCGGTAGCGGCCGTTGTCGAAGAAACAGATCGATCCGCCGCCTGCCGCCACGGTATGCACCCGCATCATCGGCGCGCGTAGCCGGATGCCCGAGATCTCCGTCTCCGAGATGCGTTCGTACGCGCCTCCGTAGTGCGACACATCGGTGGAGGTGCCGCCCATATCGAAGGTGATCATCTTCTCGAAGCCCGCCAACTTGGCCGCTTCCACGGCCCCGACCACGCCGCCCGCCGGGCCCGAGAGAATGGCGTCCTTGCCTCGAAAATGCCCGGCATCCGCCAATCCGCCATTGGATTGCATAAAGAGAATACGGGCCCCGCCGAGCGTGGCCGAAACCTGTGAAATATATCTTCGGAGGATGGGAGAAAGGTAGGCATCGACCACGGCCGTATCGCCGCGGCCGACCAGCTTGATCAGCGGGGCGCATTCATGGCTGGCCGAAACCTGATCGAAACCCATTTCGCGGGCCAGCGCCGCCACGCCTTGTTCGTGTGTGGGATACCGATAGGCATGAAGACAAACGATCGCGGTGGCCCGAATCCCGGCATCGAAGGCCGCTTGAAATTGAGGCCTCAGGGTCTTGGGGTCGAAGGGTTTTAGAACTTGGCCCTGCGCCGACATCCGCTCTTCGATCTCGACCACCGTTTCGTAGAGCCTTTCCGGTAAGACAATCGCTTTGTCGAACAGCCGCGGCCGCGTTTGATTGCCGATTTGAAGCGCATCCCGAAAGCCCGCGGTAATCGCCAGAAGAACGCGTTCACCCTTTCGCTCCAGCAGCGCATTCGTGGCAACGGTCGTTCCCATGCGAACGACCTCAATCGCGCCGGCGGGGATGGCCTCGTTGGGGCCCAGGCCCATCAGTCGTCGGATGCCCTCTATCGCCGCGTCCGGATAATGTGCAGGGTTTTCGGATAAGAGCTTGTGGCCGGTCAACGTACCCTCTGCCGTTCGGCCAATGACGTCCGTAAAGGTCCCGCCCCGGTCGATCCAGAATTGCCAACGGCCTTGGGGGGACGCCGGATTTTTGCGGGTCATCTTAAGGGTGGGTCTTTATATAAATGTAGTATCGTCATTTTATCTTTAAAGTCAGGGCCAGGCAGTGGGTCGAGCAATGCTGGTTTTTGTTGAATGGGCCGGTGCGCCGTATTTGCAAAGACCATCATGTCTCCTATCTTCAATAAATCTTTGACTTTTTAGGGTGAAAGAAATTATACATGAAATATAAGCGAAAAAAAATATGGCCATTGGGCCCTATAGTATGTGTTCGGCTGCTGTGTGACTGGTGGGCATCGCTGCTTTGTTTCACAGGCCTTGAATGGACCTGGACAATGCGAGACAGCCCATAGCATGAACTTTGTCAGAATGACGCTCGCCATGCACGGCCCGTGGCAGGAGATCTGTCTGTTGTCTATGGCCGGGTGAGTCTTATGGAAGGAGGTTACCATGGCTGATTGGCGCATGACGGGAAGCTACTTCAAGAGTTGTAATTGCGATCCAGGTTGTCCTTGCGACTTCATGAGTGCACCCACGCATCATCACTGTGAAGGCGTGTTGGGCATGAGGGTGGAAACGGGTCACTTCGACACCGTGTCTTTAGACGGCGTTAAATGGGCCGTTGCGTACCACTGGCCGGGGCCGCTGCACGAAGGCAACGGGACCGTGAAGCCCTACTTCGATCCTTCAACGACATCTGAACAGTTGGAGGTGCTCGGTCGGATTCTCACGGGACAGGCCGGCGGGAGTTGGTTTGAGGTGTTGGCAAGCATTATCAGCGAGGTCAAGCAGCCAGCGGTGACACCGATTGACTTCGAAGTCTCCGGCAAGCAGGGGGCCATCAAGATCGGCGATGTGATCGAGAATCAGTTCGCCCCCATGCAGAATCCCGTGACCGGTGCGGCGTATTCGATCCAAGTTCGCATTCCGGGCGGCATGGAGTATTCCGATGAAGGAGAGGCGGAAATCCTGCGTTCTGAAACGATGCGTTCAAGTGACGAGATCGGCTTCGATCACACAGGTTGTCATACCTCCTTTGTGGAGCATCAGACCTTTGGCAGTTACCGATAAATCATCGATGACGGCCGCTGCTGCATGTTTGCGGCGCATCGCGTAAAGATTCTTCAGTGTTGGGCCAGACAATTCGTCAAGCACGATGCAAGCACGGTGAAGGCCGAACATCCAGTCAGGGTTGATCTTCCCAGGACCAACACTTTTCGACTATCATACAAGGCCTCGCTTGTCCAAAGATGGCCACGCCATCGGCGAACAACGAGAGACAGCAGTTGGAATGCCATGGCCAGGGAAAGAGGAGATGGTTGATGGCACAGATAACACTGTTTGAGTCCGTCCTTAAGCGGGACCGCTTCCTTATTGCTGCCAGCCTCATGATCATGGCCGCTCTGTCGTGGGCATATATGGTCTACCTGGCATGGAATATGCGAATCATGGACATGGCCGAAGCCGTACCAAGGGACGTCAGAGGTATGGTAATGACGCAGGTCATGTCGTGGAGTATTGTGGATTTTGCCATGACCGTCGTCATGTGGGTCGTCATGATGGTGGCAATGATGGTCCCCGCCGCAGTGCCGATGGTTCTGCTATTTGCAACGGTCAACAGGAAACGGAGGGAACGGCAGTGCCCGTTTATCCCGACGGGGGTATTCCTCTCAGGTTACCTTTTGGTCTGGTGGGGATTCGCTATTCTGGCTGCTCTGGCCCAATGGGGACTTCATCAGAGGGCTTTGCTGCCGTCCAAGATGGATGGCGTCCCTCCTGTGTTTGGCGGGGTCATTCTCATCACTGCCGGGATCTTTCAGTGGACGCCCTTGAAGTCTGTCTGCCTGAAACATTGCCGAACGCCCCTGGACCATCTTGTGGCCCACTGGCGCGAAGGGCGTCGGGGAGCCCTGCTCATGGGCGTTGAGCATGGCGTGTTTTGCTTGGGATGCTGCTGGTTCCTGATGGGCCTCATGTTCGTCGCCGGGGTGATGAACCTGGTGTGGATGGCCGGGGTTGCGGCTTATATTCTCATAGAGAAGATCATTCCTGAACGGACCTGGGGCAACATCGTGACTTGGTCAGTGGGGGCTGGAATGGTGATTTGGGGCGCTTGGATGGTCTTGGTTGGGCAAGGCTCGTAAGGGTTTTGATCCGACGGAGGAAAGCCGCTTTACCTTAAAGTTGAGAGAAGCTGTTGAATTTGCCTAACCCGTATATGGCCTCCGCTTGTCAAAGTGAAGGACTTTTAAGACCGAACCCTTAGGCGACTTATCTGGAGTGGTCGTGACGCCACTTTGGGTGCAATACCAAGTCGATTCCGAGGATAGGATTTGAGCCGTCGGTGCTCGGTGGTTGTATTTTGCATGTCAAAACCGCGCGGGGCACTTGGAACCGGCGGCGGTTATCGGCAAACCGATCTGGGCCTATGTGACGGGCAAGGAAACCTGCCACCTCTACGACCTCGTTTTTACGAAGGTTCGCACGAGCCGAAAGCAGATCCGCTTTCCGTTTCGCTGCGATTCGCCGACGAGCCGGAGACACATGAATCTATCACTCTCGCCGCTGGCCGACGGTGGCCTGGAACTGTCCCCTGCGCTCGTCCGCGAAGAACCCCGTGTCTACATTGGCCTCCTGGATCCCAGTGTGTCCCGAACCCAGGATGTCCTAACGATCTGTAACTGGTGCAAGCGTTATCCGTTTTCCCGGAAACGAATGGGTTGAAGTCGAGCTTGCCATACAACGCTTGGATCTCTTTTCCTCTATGCTTCCCGATTTGACACACGGTGTGTGTCATGGGTGCAAGGCGAAGATCGATAACACGCCCTAGATTGGATGTCGTTTCAATCGATCGGCTTCGATTATTCGGTTCGTTGGGTGATCTCAATCAAGTGATATCCAAAATCGGTCTTCACCGGCCCGTGGACCTGACCGACTTCGGCGCTAAAGACCACTTGGTCAAACTCCCTGACCATTTGTCCCGGAGAGAACTCACCCAGGTCTCCGCCTTGTTTGCCGGAGGGACATTGCGAATGGGTTTCCGCTATTTTGGCGAAATCCGCCCCCGCTGCAATTTGAGATTTCAGATCGTTGCAAGCCGCTTCGGATGAAACCAAGATATGTCTTGCACGTGCTTTTGCCATGATGCACCCCTTTCAATGATTTATTTCAATCGTTGTTGATTGTGATGGAATGAAAGATTTGATGCTGATGATGCCGGTAAAACCGCGTCCGTTCATTGAGTCATGTTTGTCCGGTCTTTCTCGTTGTTTCAAGAAAGGACGCGGCGTCTTCCTAGCCGCCGTCTTCAATCGGTGATGTCCTCGACCCTCTTCACGGTTTGAAGCTCCTCATTCATAAAAAGGGTCAGACCGATTTAAAAAAGACCGACATGATCCCTTAACGATCGTATATAAGGCGCTGCGTCTTTATAGGATGGAAGGTCCAGCGGAAGGATGATGCGCGCTTTGGCTGGGAGGGATATTTTCTGCAAAGACCCGTCGGCTCTGAATCGATTTGAAGTCAAGGACGTTAAGATACTACGTGACCCTTCGAATGGATGTCAAGGATAGAGCGAGGCTTTTCTTGACAAGGTTCCCTTAAAATCCCTAGGATGGCCTTTATTGCGTTTTTTGTAAGGAAAGGCGTCTATATTGAAAATTGCAGTCATCGGCGGCGGCAGTTGGGGAACGGCCTTGGCCAGACTGCTCGCAGAGCGCCCACAGCCACCAGTTGAGGGGCCCGGACGGCAAGTTGAACCCGGTGTG
>JBHHXH010000006.1:0-57723 GCA_046756925.1 Nitrospiria bacterium | reverse complement strand
CCTTGTCTTTCAGACGACTTGACGGTTTGCCCCAAAATCAATCGCTGATTTTGGGTCGTATCCAATAGGAAATATCCGCGCCTGCCCCCGATCGCCGAGCCAACCGATAGGTTCCATTTTGTAGGCTGTCTGAGTGGTTCCTCTTTTCTTTCAAGGTCTTTTCCGCGGCGATCCGGGCAGTGATTTGTTTTTTTTTAAACGTATGTTCGTGCTCGAAAGCGCGCCGGCGCGTTCCTCGACCCATCGCTCTCATGCGTCTCGTGTTTTTTGCAGGGCCACCTTCGTTTCTTTTCGATGGCGCACTTCCCTTTGAATTTTTTTCGTCGATTGAATGGCCCGTACTATTTTTATATCGAGAATCTCGAAATCGATCGGTTTTTCTTCGAAACTCGACCCCAGGGGCTTTAAAACCCGGAGCACTCAAGGAATCGACCCATGCGCCATCAACATAATCACCGGGGAGGGACGTCTCTTTTTTTTATGTTGTGGAAGGGATCAAGTCCGTCCAACCCGAGTATCAACTTGCCCATTCGTTCTATTTTGAGCAATTCTAAAAAATGTAGGATGTTATTAACACTGTCAATCTAGAAATTGATATATGAAAAGCCCTTTGCCTTGCGCGAATCGACTGAACCGACCGTGGGTTCACAAGAGCGCCTTGCATGGTTCTCGGTCTATCTAATCCTTTGAGGGTTTTCCATGCCTTCGGCTCGGCCCTTTCGAGATGATTTCGATCCTGATCGCCTCAAAACGCCTTTCGATCGGGATCGAAATAAAGGTGCTGTCTTCGCGCCATCGGCTTCCGAGGGCGGGATTCACATATTTAAAATAACCATCCGAACCCATGATACAGAGCATGTCGATGGACATCTCGAAAAATCCGGGGGGATGGGTATGCATGATGATTCACTTCTTGCTGTGGAGCGGGCCCGGAATTCGCTCTTGTCTTGCGGTATGAACGGGGCACCAAAATCTAAAATGAAAGGGGATCCGTATAAAACATAGATGACAATTGCCTCCGATTTATGATTGCAATGGCAAAATAACATGAAGTGTTTCTCGTTTTGAAAGCGAATGTCCGATTTCGGGCCTCTCTTAAAACATGCCGTTTGGGTTGGCCTTCTTGGGTGGGATCTCTTGAATCACGTCCCAGTGCTCGACGATTTTGCCTTCCTCGAGTTTAAAGATATCAACGATGGCTCGGCCTTCTGTCCCCGGTTTCAAAACGGAATGGATATGCAAAATGACAAAATCTCCGTCAGCGAAGACACGTTTGATTTCGCTGCGGGCGTTCGGATATTTCCTGCGTAGAAAGGCGATGAAAGCCTTGAGGCCCTCCGGGCCGTCGGAAGCCAGGGGATTGTGTTGGATGTAGCGCGGCCCCAGGTATCTCGAGGCCGCCTCGAAATCCTTTTCATTGATGGCCTTCTCGTAGAAGGCCATCACCTTCTTTTTGTTGATCGTTTCCTGAGCTGCATCGGCCGCGACGGCGGGGTGAACACCCATCCCAACACAAGCGATGGTCCAGACGATGATCCAATTCTTCATTCGAGCCTCCATTGAAGTGTCCCGCCGCCTACGGAGAAGCCGGCGACCTGCGGACGTCTTCGCGCAAGGGAGCCGCGACGCAAGTGCCGCTTTCGTGGGCGCCGTGTTCCTTTCATCAAAGATGCCGTAAACGGGTTGATCATCGCGGCTGCGGCGGAGGCCCCGATTCCGGTTAAGACGCGTTTTGGATCAACCAGTCGGCGAGGGCTTGACTTTGAACCCGTTTGAAATGGATGCCGAGTTGTATGAATTCCAAGGTTTGCGCCAAGGCTTGTTCCGCGGAGGAAACTTTGTTTTCGGGCCGAGAAAAGAAATCTTGAATGTCCTCGTGCCATTCAGGCCGCCATAGATTTTGGGTCCCCTGTATGATGCGCTTTGCGCCGATGCTGCTTCCTTTTTCCCGCAAGTTCGGCCAATGCGTCTTGATGAAGGTCCATGTTTCTTGTTGAAGGGGAGGGTGCGCGAGGAGGGCTCGAATCGGCTTCCAGACATCCTGCGGGCGGACGTCCGGCGAAAGGCATAAGGCAAGGAGCTTCCGGGCGAGGGCGGGTTTTCTGAAATCGGCCATGGCCAGAAGATAACGGTCGCGTTCCTCGGGTGTCGCGCTGTTTTTGAATTTCTGGACGTATTGATCGAAACGTGAACCCCCGTCGGAGCGGGCGCATAGGCGGATGAGCGGGGTCACCAATGTCGGATCGAGGGTCTCAGGCCTAAAGGCATAGCGGGACTGGCGCCGGGGAAGTTCCGCCAGGATATCCTCGTGATGCGCCACCGCACCAAGGGTCCACAACAAGGCTGCGCGGAGGAGTTTTATCTCTTCGTCTTCATCCGGGGCCGGATCCCATAACACGGTATTCCAAAGCGGTGTGAGTATATTTGTCATCCAATCTGAAAATTGTTTGTGTTGTTCGGGCGCGATCAAATGATTGGAAAGGATTTCAAGGGTGCCGCAGATGGCTGTGACGACGATGCGCGGCGTGTCCTTTCCTTTAAAACGGCCAATCATTTCCATGTAGGCGCTGATGGGCAAATCTCCTCTTTGACATAAGGCCCAAAGATGGCCTAAGCACCCCCGCTGCTCGACGGGGTCTAGGTCGTTACCGGCGTGCGCTTTCAGAGCGTCGAAGAGGAGGGCGTCATAGGACGACCGAAAAAACCCGGATTCTCCGGCATTCCCGTAAGCAAATCGTACATTTCCTTTCGACGGAAGGGAAATGTGAACCTGCGCTTCTTCCAAGAGGAGGGAATATGTTTTGATGCCTTCATCGTCCTTGTATTTGATCGAAAGGGGGATCGACCAGGTCATTCCTCCATTTGAAGATCCCTCGCCACGGGCCAAAAAACGCCCTTGCGAAAGGTGCAATTGCTTAAAATTTCCTTCTCCGGCATCGATGTAGAGGAAGGGAAAGCCGGGGCGATTAAACCAATCTTGCGAAATTTCCGAAATCGGATATTCGGTCACGGCCGAAAGCGCTTCCCAAAGCGCCCCGGCGGTCGCATTGCCGTATTGATGCCGTTTTATATAAAGACGAATACCGTCACGAAAGGACCGCTCCCCGATAAACTGCTCGATCATTCTTAGGCAGGCCGCCCCTTTTTCATAGGTCAAGACGTCGAACATCTCTTCTATTTGGTTGGGATGCCGAACCTCCGCGCGTATCGGACGCGTGCTTTGAAGGGCATCCAGGGCGAAGGGGATTTCCTTTTCCTCTTGAAAGGCCTGCCAAGACCGCCATTCGGGACGCCACAGATCGACAATCTTACAAGCCAGCCAGGTGGCAAAGGACTCGTTCAGCCAGAGATCGTCCCACCAGGCCATCGTAACCAGGTTACCGAACCATTGATGCACGATTTCATGGGTAATCACGTTTGCAACCGCCCGCTGTGTCGTTGTGGAAGCGGATTGTTCATCCAGCAGGAGCCGTGCATCGCGGAAGAAAATAGCTCCCCAGTTTTCCATGGCCCCCATTGCAAAATCGGGCACGCTCACCAGATCGAGCTTTGGTGTGGGGCAGTGCAGATCGAAATAGGCGTTTAACAAAGGGAGCACTCCCTTCACCACTTTGAGGGCGAATGCGCCCAATGCGAGTTGCCCGGGCAGCGTCCAGACGGCGACCCTTGTCCCTTCGACATCGATGGCCTCCCCCTCGAGGCGCGCCACCGCCAGGGCGAGGAGATAGGTCGACATCGGCGGGGTTTCAGCGAAGACGACCGTTTTCATGGCTCCGTTCTGACGCGTCTCGGTCACCGGCATGTTCGAAAGGGCAACCAAGTCGGCGGGAAGCGTCACCGTCAAGCGAAACCGCGCCTTCATGCCGGGCTCATCGAAACAAGGAAACATACGGCGGGCGTCGGTGGCCTCGAATTGCGTGAAGGCATACACCTCTCCATCGGCATGGGCCTCGTAGAGGCCCCGCATTTGTTTGTTTAATGTGCCGGAAAATTGAAGAGCCAGCGTGGCGTCGCCCGGGGGAATGCTGCCGGGATAAGAAAGGGTTATGGTTTCCGAAGCCGAATCGAGGTCGGCCTTGCACGAGACCGCGCCGATCGATATTTGATCGACTTCCAAATCGAGCGCATGCAAGCGCAGGGCAGGCATGGCCTGGGCGAGTGTTAAGTCAATGGAAAGGCTCCCCCAAAAATGCCGCTCCGCAGGAAGCACCGTAAGATGTAACCGATATAAAAGGGGCCGAACCTTCGGGGATAAGCGTCCTGCATCCTCTTTGGACATCAATCTCTCTCTCGCTTCAGACATTCAATGGGGTAAAAAGGGGATCGTTCGGTCATCCGGATGGAAGCGCGCTAGCGTTTTTTTGCCAGAAACTCCTTGCGATACACCGAAGGAGACAGTCCGATTTTGTTCTGGAATACCTTACAGAAATACCCCTGGTCGGAAAACCCGACCTCGCTGCTGACCTGCTTGATAATTCTGCGCGGATCCTTGAGCAGTTGGGTGGCGCGATAAATTCGGATCTCGATCAAATAATCGTGAAAGCCGACCCCGCATTCCTCCTTGAAGGAGGCGGAAAGGTATTTTGGATGGAGGGAAACCGCTTCTCCGACGCCTTCGAGCGAGAGACTGGGAGAGTTGTGATGACGGTCGATATATTGCGTTGCCCTGAAGATTTTTATTGAAAGCGACTGGATGGGGATATTGAGCATTTGGTGGACCGGCTCGAACGGATTGGTGCCGACCAGCCGTGCAATTTTCTGATCCAACAAATCGCTGTTGCATGGTTTTTCGAGAAAACCGTGCGGACGCACTTCCAACATTTGAATCAATATTTCTTTGGTTGGATAGGCACAAGTAAAAATAATGGGCGTGACACGGTTTTCCTGGCGTATTCTTTTAAAGAGGGTCACGCCGTCGATATCCGAAAGGCGGTAATCGAGGATGAATAAATTAAATTCATCCTTTTGTTTGAACGCACGGAGAACCCCTTCTCCTTGTTCAAGAAGCGTCAGCTCGTATTTGTCGCCGAGGCGAGTTTTTATTGCATTTAAAACGGCCGTGTCGGCGTCTACAATCAACACAGCCTTTTTCATCATATCTGTCATTGCGTCTGGGCCTTTGTTGTGGTTTGAAGGTTGACTTTTGCTGCCCTCTTGATCGGAGCGGTTCGGCTCAGATTCGATATCAAAGAGGAAACAAACCCCCTCCGAGGATGAGGGATATCAAGGTAAAAAGTGTTTTATCATACCATAAAATTCAATATAGTAAAAGATCTATTTTATTTTTGGTATATCGTTTTTATTCAAGGATCCATCCGGCCCGCATTTTGGAGGACCATCCTACTTTAAGTCGGCAGGAAGACCGGGCAAATGCGCACCGAGGGAGCGGGCTTCGGTTGATAGGGCGATTGGACTAGTGATATATTTTTCGACCAGAAAGGTAAAGAGGTTATCAAGATGCTTCTGCGGTGCCAGACCCCCAAAACCCCGGATTTCATATCCGTCGATAGACGCCCTTTCGTTTGCCGGAAACGTCCCTTTATGTGTTCCTCCGAGACCAGGTCGTGAAAAGCACTTCAGGACAGCCTTATCCGCTCGGCGCCCACTGGGACGGTCGAGGTGTCAATTTTGCCATATTTTCTCGAAACGCGACAGCCGTACAGCTCTGTTTGTTCGATTCCGTCAACGCAAAGGAAGCCTTCGCCCAGATATGGATAAGGGATCGAACCGAGTGGGTGTGGCATATTTACCTCTTCGATGCCCGGCCCGGGTGCTTATATGGCTATCGCATTGACGGCCCTTACGATCCCGCGGCGGGTCATCGCTTCAATCCGGCAAAACTCCTCACGGACCCCTATGCAAAAGAGATCGCTCGCCCCCTGAAATGGCACGCGTGTGTATTCGATTATTCCAAACAAAACCAAGGCGAGGGAATGATCCCCGACACGCGCGACGACGCCGCCTTTGCTCCCCTCTGCAAGGTCATCGACCCCGCCTATGACTGGGGCGAAGACGGACATCCAAGACACCCTTGGCATAAGACCATCATCTACGAAACCCATGTAAAAGGTTTGACGGCAAACCATCCGGATGTTCCTGGACCGCTCCGAGGAAGCTACGCAGGGCTTGCCACGGATCCGATCACGGCCTACCTGCTCGATTTAGGCATTACCGCGGTCGAATTGATGCCCGTTCACACCCATGTCGATGAACGGCAGCTGGTCGAAAAGGGACGATCCAACTACTGGGGTTACAACTCGCTTTCCTTTTTTAGCCCCGATCTTCGCTTCTGTTCCGGAACGATGGATCCCACACAGGAATTCAAGGCGATGGTCCGACACATGCATTCGGCGGGAATCGAGGTCATCCTCGATGTGGTGTTCAACCACACGGCGGAAGGAAACCGTTTTGGCCCGAGCCTTTCCTTTCGAGGTATCGATAATCGGTCGTACTACCGGCTGGATCCGGAATCGCGCTCCACTTACGTCGATTATACCGGGTGCGGAAACACACTCAATGCGCAGGAGCCCTATGTTTTGAAACTCATCATGGACAGTCTCCGTTATTGGATTCTCGATATGCATGTCGATGGGTTCCGCTTCGATCTTGCCAGCAGCCTTGCGCGGGAAGGGCATGAAGTAGATCGGATGGGATCTTTTTTCGATATCATCCATCAGGATCCGGTCATTTCCAGAGCCAAGCTGATTGCGGAGCCCTGGGATCTCGGAGAAGGTGGATATCAAGTCGGAAACTTTCCAGTTCTATGGTCGGAATGGAATGTGACCTATCAAGACACGATCCGACGTTTTTGGAAGGGGGAAGCCGGTCGGGTCGGGGAGATGGCGACCCGCTTGGCCGGCAGCAGCGATTTATACGCTGCCGGTGGTCGCGGACCCCAGGCGAGCATCAACTATGTCACCTGCCATGACGGCTTTACCCTTCACGATCTCGTGAGCTACAACAAAAAACACAACTGGGTAAACGGCGAAGAAAACCGAGACGGGGCTGACGAAAACAACAGTTGGAACTGCGGTGTTGAAGGCCCGACGAAAGATAAGAAAATCACGTCCTTGCGGGAGCGGCAAAAGCGAAACCTGATGGCGACGCTCCTGCTGTCTCAAGGGGTTCCGATGATCTGTGGGGGAGATGAAATCGGGCGAACTCAATACGGCAACAACAATGCCTATTGCCTTGACGACGAAACAACCTGGTATAATTGGCACATCAATCGAAAACAAGGTGATTTTCTAGCTTTTACCCGACAACTGATCGATTTTCGAAAAAGAAATCCCGCCTTCCATCGCAAGCGGTTTTTTCACGGAACACACATCGGGGAAGCCGGATTCAAGGATATTGCTTGGTTTTCCCCAACGGGGGCCGAAATGAACGTTGAAGCATGGCATGATCCATCCGCACGGTGTATCGGGTTGAGAGTGGCCGATCATGCAGCCTCCCGGGATGACCCGTCGGAGCCGCCGCTCGAAGGCGCAAGCCTGCTGATCTTGATGAATGCGGGCGACGAGGCGGTTTCGTTTTTGCTCCCGGCCAACCCGGAGGGTCGGTATTGGCGTATGATGCTCAATACGGTTTATCCGGCATCGCATAAGCGGTTTCCAAAGATCCGTGAAGGAAGGCCCTACCATCTTCAGAAACATTCCCTGGTCATGTTTCTGCCGGACCCTTTGTCCGCTTCAAAAAGGAAAACCGCCCCGATCCACATCGAACATGAGAACAAGAGGTGTTGCACGGATGGCCTATAAAGGCTTACTGACGGAAGAAGATGTCGTTCTGTTTCGGGAAGGCATGCATCCGACAATCTACCAAAAGATGGGTGCGCACAAGTTGGACGATCTGTCCCTTCAAGGGACCTGTTTTCGGGTATGGGCGCCCAACGCCGAGCGCGTGTCCGTCATCGGGGATTTCAACGATTGGAATCCGTCCGCGAATCCGCTTCGATTGAGAACGGATGACTCCGGTATTTGGGAAACCACCAGCGAAGACGCCATCGTGGGGATGGCCTACAAATACCGGATTGTTTCGAGATATCGCCAATACACCGTCGATAAAGGAGATCCCTTCGCCTTCCAGTTTGAACTGCCCCCCAGAACCGCGTCCGTCATCAGTGATCTGGGCTACGATTGGCACGACCAAGCGTGGATGAACATGCGACGCCGCACGAATCAACTCGATGCGCCGATCTCCATTTATGAAATGCACATCGGTTCGTGGCGGCGTGTTCCGGAGGAGGGAAACCGCTACCTCAACTATCGGGAGCTGGCCGATCGCCTCGTTCCTTATATCAAGGAAATGGGCTTTACGCACGTCGAATTCCTCCCGGTCATGGAACACCCTTTCTACGGATCGTGGGGCTACCAAGTTTCGGGTTATTACGCGCCGAGCCGGCGTTATGGAAACCCACAGGATTTGATGTTCCTCATCGACACCCTTCATCAAAACGACATCGGGGTGATCTTTGATTGGGCGCCTTCCCATTTCCCGGCGGATGAACACGGCCTCTCTTTTTTTGACGGCACCCACCTTTTCGAGCATGCCGACCCGGAAAAAAGAATCCATCCGGACTGGAACAGCTGTATTTTTAACTACGGACGGTTCGAAGTGCAGTCCTTTCTGATCAGCAATGCGATTTTCTGGTTTGACACCTATCACATCGACGCCATCCGCGTGGATGCCGTCGCATCGATGCTCTACCTCGACTATTCCAGGGAGGAGGGTGACTGGAGCCCGAACCGGTATGGGGGGAGAGAAAGCCTTGAGGCTGTTTCTTTTTTGAAAAGATTAAACGAAACGGTCTATCGGCGCTTCCCGGATGCCCAGACCATCGCCGAGGAATCCACTGCTTGGCCTTTGGTCTCGCGGCCCACTTACTTAGGGGGACTGGGTTTCGGAATGAAATGGAATATGGGATGGATGCATGATACGCTCTCTTACCTTTCCAAGGATCCGGTCCATCGAAAATACCATCACGATCAGCTCACATTCAGCCTCTGCTATGCCTTTTCGGAAAATTTCGTACTCCCATTGTCGCACGACGAAGTGGTTCATGGAAAAAAATCCTTGCTCAACAAGATGCCGGGAGATCCCTGGCAACAGTTTTCAAACCTAAGACTGCTGTATGGCTATTTCTTCGGCCATCCCGGGAAGAAGCTCCTGTTCATGGGAGGGGAGTTTGCACAGCTGCAGGAATGGCATCATGAGGCGAGTCTCGATTGGCACCTTCTGCAAGAGGCGTCTCACAAGGGCATCCAATGGTGGGTGAGCGACTTAAACCGTTTATACCGGTCGGAGCCGACGCTATACCGGAAGGATCTGGTGTCGGAGGGTTTCGAATGGATCGATTGCCACGATCAGCGCCACAGTGTGATTGCTTTTCTCAGAAAAGGGGAAGCCGCCGACCCCGTCTTCGTCTTTTTATGTAACTTTACGCCCATCCCCCGTCATGACTACCGTATCGGGGTCCCTTCAGGCGGCGCTTGGCAGGAAGTGCTCAACAGCGATGCCGCATCCTATGGTGGGAGCGGGGTGGGAAACTTCGGCAAGGTCGAGGCCGTGGCCCAGCCTTCCCATGCAAGAAGCCATTCCATCTCCTTGACCCTGCCGCCCCTGGCAATGATCGTTCTTAAAGAAAGTGCGTCATCAAATGAAAAAGCTTGAGCCATGCGTCGGCGACACGCAAAAACCTGGATTTGAGTTGCGGCGGGAGGCGGCCATGACAAAGATGGTGATTATCGGCGGCGGGCGGGGCGGAACGTCTTTAATCGAGATCTTCCACAACGACCCCTTGGTCCAAATCACCGGCATTGCCGACACCCGCATGGATGCGCCCGGGATTCTTCTGGCTAAAAAACTGGGAATCACCGTCGACAAAGATTACAAACGGCTCCTGCGATCCAAGAAGGCCGATCTGGTGATCGATGTGACGGGAAACGAATCCGTGGAAACCTCTCTTCATGCGGCCCTACCTTCGGGGATGGCGGTCATCGGAGGGCCTTCCGCAAAAATCATGTGGCAATTGATCGAAGAGCGGATACAAAGCAAGGAGAAGATCGAGGAACATCTTTTGGAGTATCAGTCGCTCTACCGTCTGTATGTGAAAGAGGTCGAACTGGCCGTTGCGGAAGAGCGAACCCGTATCGCCTGCGACATGCATGACGGCTTGGTGCAGACCTTGGTGGGGCTCAACTATCATCTCGAATATTGCTCGGACCAGATGCAAAAAAATCCAGGCCGGGCGATCGACGCCATCAGAGAGGTCAAGCGGCTATTAAAAGACGGTATTTCGGAGGCGCGCGAAGCGGTGTTTAATCTCCGTCCGATTTATCTGGATCAATCCGGCCTCTACGATGCCCTGTCCAAATACGTGAAGACCTACGAAAAGCAGTACCATATCGAGGTCGATCTGAGCACGAAGGGAAACGAACGGAAGATTCCATCCGAAGCCACGATCTTCATCTTTCGAATCATCCAAGAGGCCTTGGCCAATGTCCAGAAACACGCGGAGGCGAGCCGGGTTGAAATTTCCGTTCGGGTCGGCAAAACCGATTTGAGCGCTTGCGTGATCGACAACGGCATCGGATTCGACGCCAATCATATGAATCGCGGGGAGGGCGGACCGATTTCCTTTGGATTGAAGGCGATCACGGAGCGTGCCCGCCTCTTGGAAGGACAGGCCGAAATTATCAGTCAAAGGGGAAAAGGCACGAAAGTCGCCATCCGGATTCCCTTGCGAAATAAGGACGAACGGTGAAACGCATCAAGGTGCTCATCGCAGACGACCATCGCATCGTTCGTGAGGGGCTTGTGGCGATCCTCAAAACGAAGGATGGCCTCGATTTGGTTGGAGAGGCCACCAACGGCATCGAGGCCATCGAAAAAACGAAACGTTTAAAACCGGATGTCGTTCTGATGGATATATCGATGCCGAAGATGAACGGCATCAAGGCCACTCGAGCGCTTAAGAAAATGCTGCCTCAGATCGGAATCGTGGCGCTCACCATGCATGACGACGATAAAACCATCTTCGAGTTGGTGTCGGCCGGTGTCGACGGTTATCTCTTAAAGGATTCGGAATCGGACAAAATATGCAGCGCAATTCGAGAGATCTTCAAAGGAGGGTCGATCATGCATCCGCACATCGCAAAAAGAGTCTTAAGCGCGATGTCGCACATGCCTCCTCCCCCACAAACGAAAAAGCCGAAACACGCCAATCGCTACCGCTTGAGTGTTCGTGAAATCGAGGTGTTAAAAGAGGTGGCGCGTGGAAGAAGCAATAAGGAAATCGGGAATGTAATGAAGCTCAGCGAAAAAACCATCAAAAACCACCTCCGCAGCATCTTTTCGAAGCTGGAAGTCAACGACCGAACCAAAGCGGCCATCATCGGCATTCAAGAAGGCTTTATCGACCTCGCACGGGATCTCTCTTAAGGGGTGGATACGGGAGACGCCGCATCGCTCTGTGCCGTGTTGCTTCCCTGCTTTCAGACAACACGCGGTTTCTATAGGGCGCTCATTTTGACCGGTTGCACAACGAGATTCTTGACGATCAATCGGCCCTCTTCCTTTTCGAAGGTAATCACGACCGTATCGTTCATCTTGACGGTTTTAATAAAATCCTCTCCGATGAAAAAGGACACCGGATTCCGTGTTTCCGCATCGATCAAGGTAATCGATTTTTGAATCGGGTCAATCATCCACACCAACCCGAGATGCTTTCCCGGACCCAGACTGGAACACGCAAAAACTGTTGTAACGGATGTCGAAACGCCCAAAAAAACGGCAAAAAAAGCCGCCGCCACTTTTATGTTTCCCTTCATTTTCATCCCCCTCTCCTCCCTCTTATAGTGTCATCCTAAGCCTTTCATTCCTCCTGAGTCAAGCGCGTATCCGACTTTTTCAGGCGCTGCGTCCGGCGGCGTCAAACACCCAAAAAATGGCTAACCGCTTATCGGCCGTACACGGATTCCGCCCGGCGTCACCTTGACTCACCCAGGGCGCCGTCGTTAGAATCGGATGCATGGATCCATTGATCGATCAGTTTTTGAGCTATCTCTCCGTCGAAAAAGGACGGGCCTCGAATACCCTTTCGGCCTATGCACAAGATCTAAAACGCTTTTCGGCCTTTTTATGCCAGGGACGGCCGGACGGCGTTCCTTTATCCGGGAAACTCGCTCGGATCGGCCGCCAGGAGATGGTCGCCTTCCTCGCTGCACTGCGGGCCGAATCCCTCTCGGCCGCCTCGGTGGCGAGGATCGTTTCCACGCTTCGGCAATTCTTTAAGTTTTTATCCGCCGAAGGGATCGTCGAGCGCGATCCGCTGGCATTGATCCAATCGCCGCAACAAGCGTTTCGTCTGCCGAAGGTGCTGCATCTGAGCGAGGTGGAGGCCTTGCTGGATCTTCAAAAGGGAGATGCGCCCGGGGCGGTTCGGAACGACGCCATGATCGAGCTTCTCTACGCGACCGGCCTGAGGGTTTCGGAACTGCTTCGGCTCTTGCTCTCGTCGGTGAATCTTGAAGCAGGATATTTAATCGCCCGTGGAAAGGGCTCGAAAGAACGGGTGGTCCCCATCGGCGACTGCGCGATTCAAAAAATACAAACCTATCTCGAAGAAGCCCGCCCCGCCCTCTTGAAGGGACGGGACTCGCCCGATCTTTTTGTCAGCCGCTTGGGAAAGCGAATGTCCCGGCAGGCTTTTTGGAAAATACTGGCGCGCTACGCGCGCGAGGCCGGCATCAATACCCCAATCAGCCCGCACATGCTGCGGCATTCCTTCGCAAGCCATCTCTTGGCCCGCGGGGCCGATCTTCGATCGCTTCAGATGATGCTGGGCCACGCCGATATCTCGACCACCCAGATCTACACCCATGTGGCGAGGGAACGGCTTAAAAGAATCCATCAGAAACATCACCCGAGAGGGTAAAGTCTTACCTTGGTAGGCCTAGCTGAGGTCCATTCGGATGCGATTGGTATCGATCTGTACGCAGGGAGACTGGGCGACCAATTCCGTCGAACTGTCGATGCGGACCGAACAGGTCGCACGAGTAAAGCCACCTACGTCGGAGTGTGTCAGGGTGTAAGATCGCTGTGTCGGAAGCGAGCCGAAGACGATTGAAGCACTGTCTAAATTGGTCCCCGCCGCTTCCGTATCACATCGGGAATCCACCGTGACGCCCAATGAAGGACTTTGAAAACAGGTGAAATCGATCTCGCCGCCATCGGAGATCTTGACTTGTTGGCCGCTGGGAGAACCATTTGCAGGGACGTCGAAAAGCGTCACCGTCAAGCTGACGGTAACCGTCGCGTCGCCGCCATCCCCTCCACCCCCGCACGCTGAGAGTATCATCGCGGTGAACAAGAGCAGGAAGCCACGCCGATTAAAACAAAAGAACAAACGAATATAAAAGGAGGGGGAATATCTCATCTTTATTTTACTCATATGCCACCAGGGCGGACACCGGCAGGTCCTTTAGCTTCTCCCTGCCTTTCAAGAACAGCAGTTCGATCACGAAGGCGATGTCCACGATCTCGCCCCCCAGGCGTTTGACCAGCTTGGCCGTGGCCGCCATCGTCCCTCCGGTTGCCAGCAGGTCGTCCACGATGAGGACGCGCTCTCCCGCCGAGATCGCATCCTTGTGGATGCAAAGCCGATCCGTGCCGTATTCCAGCGCGTAGGACTCTTCAATCGTTGTATACGGCAGTTTTCCGGGTTTTCGAACCGGCACGAATCCCGCCCCCAGTCGCTCGGCCACCGGTGTGCCGAAGATAAAACCACGGGATTCCACCGCAACCACTTTTTGGATGTGTTGATCCCGATACGATGCGGTCAAGCGGCCGGTGACGTCTTGAAAGGCCGCCGGGTCGGCCAGCAGGGTGGTGATGTCGTAAAAGAGGATTCCCGGCTTCGGAAAATCGGGGACCTCACGAATCTTGTCTTTTAAATTCAAACCAAGGTCCTTTCATGGATGGTTTGCTTTGGAATCAAGGGGGCATCTAAACAATGATTGTATCATATTGCAGGGGGGAGGTTCACAGGATGTCGTCGGCCTTGATGGTTTTCTCGGAGATGATATTGCGCAATTTTCGGAGCGCGACCGCCTCGATCTGCCGAACGCGTTCCCGGGTTAAGCCGAAGACCTTGCCGATCTTTTCGAGTGTGCAAGGCTCATCGCCTTGAAGACCGAACCTCAGAATGATGACCTTGCGTTCGTTGGGGTTGAGCATGCCGAGCCATTGGATCAGCCCTTTGCGCCGTTGCACGCCCTCGGCGCGGCTCATGGGAGAGGCCTGGCTGCGATCTTCGATGATATCCTTCAAGGATGTCGTTTTTCCGGAAGCGATCGGACTGTCGAGGGAATAGGTTTTTCGCATCAAGCGTTGCAGGTGGTCGATGTCTTTTTCGGGCATCTTCATTTTCTTCGATATTTCGAGCACTTCCGGTTCCCTGCCCAACTCTTGAACCAAATCCTCCAGGTGGGCAAGATAATTATTGACCCGTTCGACCACATGCACGGGGAGACGGATCAATTTTCCCTGGTTGATAATGGCGCGTTCGATTGACTGCCGGATCCACCACGATGCGTAGGTCGAGAAGCGAAACCCCTTTTTATGGTCGTATTTTTCGACCGCCTTGATCAGGCCAATATTTCCCTCTTCGATGATATCCGAAAAAGGCAGGCCCCGGTTTAAATACCGTTTCCCGATACTCACCACCAAGCGCAGGTTGGATTCGATCATCCTCTGCCGGGCCGCTTCGTCTCCCTTGAGGATTCTTTTGGCGAGCATGACTTCGTCTTTAAAAGTGAGGAGGGTCGATCGCCGGATGTCCCTTAGGTAGGTCTTGACGGCATCGGGCGGGGGAAGGTCCTGCTGACTTTCGCTCGTGAGCGGCAGGTCATCTTCATTGTCGGCGTTTTTTGTATCACCGGATGCATTGTCCAGCCCATCCTCTAAATCTTCGTCTTGCTGGACCCATTCTTCTTCCATTTGCCATCCTTAGACCCATCGGACGCAAGCGGCGATTGGGTTATTATCGATGTTTTTCTTTATAAAAGCAATCTCTTACGATATATAAGCCGTTGAAGGATACACTGTTTGGTGACCATTTTTCAATAAACAATCGAAAATCGATGGGCCTGGCTCGGCTTGTCGCGCCAAGACACCGAGACATCCGCAACCTCGGAGCGAGGCGGCCCTTGCCGGAGCAGTTGAATCAGGGCTTCGATCTTTTCGCGTGTTCCATCGACTTCGATTTCAACACGTCCGTCCGCAAGATTCCGTACCGTTCCCGCCAGGTGAAGGTTGGTGGCTTTCCGTTGTGTAAAATTTCGAAAACCCACGCCTTGAACCCGCCCGCTCACGAAAAGACGGGCGGAGCCGAGGCTGGACATGTCCTTCCGATTTTCCATCGAAGCCATGATGAGGATGCTCTAAAAGTGGTCGGGGCGAGAGGATTTGAACCTCCGACCCCACCGTCCCGAACGGTGTGCGCTACCGGGCTGCGCCACGCCCCGAAAACCGACTATTTAGAGATCGCTGCTGCCTTGAATGCCTTTGCGACAGTCGGGTGAACGATCTTTCCCCCGTGTGTGTTGACCCCGCGCGCCAGTGCCGGATCCGAATCCATCGCATTCTTAAAACCCATCTCCGCGATCCGTTGAAGATAGGGGAGTGTCTCGTTCGCCAAGGCAAATGTGGCGGTTCTGGGCAGCGTACCGGGGATGTTTGAAACACAATAATGAATGACTCCGTCCACATCGTAAACCGGGTTCGATTGAGATGTCGGGCGTGAGGTTTCAAAACAACCGCCTTGGTCGATGGACACATCCACAATGACCGATCCTTTTTCCATTTTATGAACCATCTCCCTCGTCACAAGGTGGGGTGCGATATCCCCCGTCATCGATGCCGCACCGATGGCAAGGTCGCTCTGCTCGAGCGCTTCGGAGACGCTTTCCGGATGAGAGGGAAGAATTGCAATGCGGCCTTTAAAAAAATCATCCAGGTAAGTCCGTTGGGGAGAATGGCGCTCGATGACTGTCACCTCAGCACCAAGCGCAAGTGCCACCATGGCGGCGTTTTTCCCCACGACCCCGCCGCCGATGACCGTAACCCTTCCTTTTCGAACACCGGGAATGCCGGAGAGCAGCAGCCCTGAGCCCCCCCGGTTTTTTTGAAGATGGTTTGCACCGAGGATGACCGACATGCGGCCGGCCACTTCACTCATGGGTTTTAAAATAGGGTGCGAACCGTTATCCAATTCGATGGTTTCATAGGCAATTGCGGTGACCGAACATTCGAGCAAAAATCGAAGCAAGGCTTGATTCGCTGCAAGATGAAGAAAAGTAAAGAGGACTTGTTCTCGTTTAAAAAGCTCAAACTCGCCCGGTATGGGTTCCTTGACCTTAAGAATGAGATCGGCGCGTTCAAAAAGCCCTTCTTTGGATGAGAGGATTTCTGCGCCGGATCGATCGTAGACGTCGTCGTTCAACCCGCTTCCTACACCGGCGCCCGATTCGACCAGCACGGTATGACCTCGCCGAACAAGAGCGGATGTGCCAGCAGGGGTCATACTCACACGATACTCTTGGTCTTTAACCTCTTTCGGAATGCCGATGATCATTTTGACAAGAAGTATCGAACCTATCAGTTTTTAAGATAAAAGTCAATCACACCGCTTCTCAAATACCATGAGGCCAAGGCCTCCGGGAAGGAAAATCGTGAACACATTTTGCACCGCTCAAACGGTTTTCCATCAATCCGTCGCCGGTTCCATGCTGAGGCATCGGGACCGAACCGCTATGTTCCAATGAGATGGCACACGACCTTTCGATCCTTTCCTTTGACCCGATGTTCGTATAGAAAGATCCCTTGCCAAGTCCCCAGTGCCAGACAACCCTCGCAAACCGGAATCGAAAGAGAGACCTGCGTCAGGGCGGCGCGAACATGCGCAGGCATATCGTCGGGACCTTCGGCCGTGTGTCGAAAAAGGGAATCTCCCATCGGCACCAAACGATCGAAGAAGCGTTCCAGGTCCTTGAGGACCTCATCGTCGGCGTTTTCCTGAATCACCAAAGAAGCGGATGTGTGACGGACAAACAAGGTCAGCATGCCCGAGGAGATGCCCGTGGATGCCACCCAATCCACGACCCTATGCGTGATGTCGATAAGCCCCCTTTCCAGAGTCCGAAAGGCGATTTGATGGTTCTTTTGCTGCATGCGAAACATCCTGGTGCGTGATACGTTTTATTTTGCGTGGCTGGCCGGGAAAATACACAACGATGAGGCCCGCACAGCGTCGAACGCCGTTTCATATCCGTAAGTAGGAGCAATGACGCCACTGCGCTGACAATATGCAGCCAAGTTTTGTCTAAATAGTGACCCCTTCGAGGACCGTAAAATGGTAGGCAAGCACATTGCTTCGATGCCCATCGATATCCCGGACAAAAACCTCAAAACGATGTCTTTGCTTGGCGGCGGTCTCCGGAACGACATTGCGACCCGAATAGATGCCATCCCCCCCGATGGCGTCCCCTTCCAATCCATCGTCACGTAAAGGCATTTCGATGCCCTCCCGTCCTTCCCGCAACTGATAGAGGACACGTTCTACGTTTTTCGAACCTTGAGGATCGCTGATACGAACGGTGAGGGTATAGACGGTGCCCGCTGGTCCGGCGTTTGGGGCAACCTTGAGATCGGAAATCACAGGGGCCTCATGACTGCTTTGCAATGCAGGAGATGGTGTTGCCGTTAGAGAGGCTGCAACGATCAAGACCGGGAGGTTTCCTACAAGGGTATGGCGCCAATACAATGGGCCCTCAAAAACTTCCTTGGCGCGAAATTGCCATAAATGCGCGCATCGAAAGTGCAAAATCCGACGCAGATCGAACCGTTTCATCATCCCCATGAACTTGGCCCATGAACTTGGCCCATGAACTTGGCCCAACACATTGTTATTCGGTCGGCGCTTCCTCTTTGCGCCCTTCCTCCCCTTGAGCACTCCGCATGGTCCCAAATAAATAACCGGCGATGGCGCCGAGTATACCCATCGATGCGGTCAACTGCTCATCGGTATCCGACAAGATGGCGATAAACATGGTGGCAAACACAATGAGGATGAGAGCACAAATATTCATAATATTGACGGCGGCAAACGACATTTTTGTGCAAAAAATTAAAACCAGGGTCAAAGAAATGATGAGCGCAGTCGTGATAATGGAAGATTGGTACAGTTTATATTGTTCCTGCGCCCGCCGATCGTCATAGGCCAATTGGGCTTTATCCGATACGGATTCTTGCACCGACCCCAAAACGTTGCCAAACGCGAAGGCCTCCGGTCCTTCTTGAGCATGTCCCATTTGAACGCCCAACAAGACCAAAGTCAAAAACAGGCCGATCAACCCGTATCTCCACACCCCCATGGCAAGTCCCTCTCTAGTCGTTCAAGATATCCAGCAGCCGATTATAATGTTTCACTTCGTTCCACTTTTCTTGATCCATTGCCCGATCCCTTTTTTGATTAAAGTTTTTGATCCAAGTGGTCTTTTTATCCGGAGACAGTTTTCGCACTTGCGCTTCGAACCGTATATATACCGATTCATCCACCTTTTGTTCCCTCTTCGGAACATCGGCCTGTTGACGTTGCTCGGGCACTTTAAAGGGTCTTAACTCCGCGCTTTGGCTGAGGCAAGGAGAATACAAGCACGTGAAAATCACGGTGGCGGCAAAGGCGAATAGACCATCGCACACTCGTTTTGTCATGCTATTTTCCCTTACGGTTAAGAACAATGTTGTCAGGTTTCTCATGGGTTGCCTATTTACCAAAGCCCTTGCGAAATAAAAAGATTAAAAAAGATTACGATGTTAAAAATATACGATGGTCCTTGGAAAAAGTAAAGCCGCCCTCCTCTCCAGCCCGAAGACAAAGGAGACGGCATGACCGGTACGGCTGTAGACTTCGAAGACCTCAAAACGTGTCCCCCACAATTAAAATGTCGGTCATCGATTTTTTAGTGGTGTGTTGGGGGGAACGCAAGGAAGAAGGGATCGAAG
Organism: Nitrospiria bacterium; assembly: GCA_046756925.1. GTDB lineage: Bacteria > Nitrospirota > Nitrospiria > SBBL01 > JAADHI01 > JAJDBU01. The sequence continues at coordinate 38,658 of JBHHXH010000006.1, read as the reverse complement.
AACCGTCTACGATGGACATGTCGATCGAAAATGTAGCGGCGGAGGGACTTGAACCCCCGACCCGATGATTATGATTCACCTGCTCTACCGACTGAGCTACGCCGCCAAAAACCGTTTGGTTATAGCATCTTTCATTTTATTGCGTCAATTTATTGGGTCAATACCTTGCTTGATCGGATATCGTGAACTTGTGGAATTTGCATGAGCAAACCACCCTTGGGAAACGCATATTTTGGACGTGCTCTCGAAGGTCAGTGTTGAGTGCCTTGTTAAAAAAAATAGACGGTCGTGTCATTGAAGAGGCATTCCGGCGCAAGAAAGGACTGAAACCGATCCAACGATAGGTGCATTTTTTCGGCTAATTGCTCAGCGATTAGACAAAACCTTTTTTTCGAATGCCCTCTGAAACCAAGACAACCCGCTTCATCGATGCGACATCGTGAATCCTTAAGATCCGAGCGCCTTGAAAAACCGCAATCGCCGCTGCGGCCGCGGTTCCCTCCAAGCGTTCCAAAGGAGGAAGCGCCAGCAGATTCCCGATAAACGACTTGCGGGAAGGCCCCACCAACACAGGCGCCCCCAGACCGGAAAAGGTGTTCAAATGGTGAAGGATGGCGAGATTATGCCTTGCCGTTTTTCCAAACCCAATGCCAGGATCGATGGCAATGCGGTTATTGGATATACCGGATCGCATGGCCCGCACCAGTTGTTTTTGTAAATAAAGATAGATGTCCTGCACGACGCTTCGGTAACGGGGCGCCGTTTGCATGGTTTGGGGGGTTCCCTTGGAGTGCATGATTACCATCCCCGTCTTCCCTTGGCAGGCCAAGGGAAACATGCCCGGGTCGTGTCGAAAACCACTGACATCGTTGATGATGGATGCGCCGGCCTCAATGGCGCGCCTTGCGATTTCCGCTTTTCTCGTATCGATGGAAAGGGGAATCCGGATGCGCTTTGCGAGCGTGGCGATGATCGGGAGCACGCGACGGCTTTCTTCTTCCATAGGCACTTCCAACGCGCCCGGCCGGGTCGATTCCCCGCCAATATCGATTAAATCCGCGCCCTCTGCTTCAAACCGTAATCCTTGGTCGATCGCTTTTTGGCCCTCGAAAAAAAGGCCGCCGTCGGAAAAGGAATCGGGAGTCACATTCAAGATTCCCATCACGAGTGGACGTTTGCGGTAATCGAGGAGATATTCTCCACAACGCCAACGGCCGGGTGCCCGCTTAGCGGGTAGCAATGAAAAGGCCTCTCGGAGACGAGAGGCCTTTTTGTCTTTGATGGCCCGCGGCATCTTGAAGGGAGAGAACCTTTATACGGCCACCGTCGAAGGCGGGCTCGGGGGGGAGATGGAGGCTTGAACGATCCGTTCAATTTCAGGCGCATCCAGGGTTTCTTTTTCCAAGAGGGCTTCCGCCAGGGCTTTTAGCGCTTTCATGTTTTCGGTAATCAATTTCTTGGCACGGTCATAATTTTCGACGATCAATCGTTTCACTTCACGGTCGATTTCGATGGCCGTCGTTTCCGAGTAATCTCGGTGTTGAGATATTTCACGCCCCAAAAAGATCTCCTGTTCTTTCTTGCCGAAGGTCAGGGGCCCCATCTTTTCGCTCATGCCCCATTCACAGACCATTTTCCTGGCCAGGTCGGTGGCCCGTTCGATATCGTTGCCCGCGCCCGTCGTCATATGCTTCAAAACCAATTCTTCTGCGACCCGACCTCCCATCATGATGGCGATGGAGTTATATAGAAATTCTTTCTGAAAATTATGCCGGTCGTCCGTGGGCAATTGCATTGTCACCCCAAGGGCACGACCGCGTGGAATGATGGTGACTTTATGAATGGGATCGGTGCCCGGAAGCAGCTTTGCCATCAGGGTATGGCCGGCCTCGTGGTAGGCGGTCACCTTCTTCTCTTCCTCCGTTAAAATCATGCTTTTCCGCTCCACTCCCATCAACACCTTGTCCTTGGCGTCTTCAAGATCGGTCATTTCAACGGTCGATTTATTCTTTCGCGCCGCAAGCAAGGCGGCCTCATTGACGAGGTTTTCCAGGTCTGCCCCGGCAAAACCCGGCGTCCCCCTGGCGATGACATCCAAGCCGACATCCTTATCGAGCGGGATCTTCTTGGTATGGACCTTCAATATCTCTTCCCGTCCGCGTAAATCCGGACGGTTCACAACGATTTGACGGTCGAATCGGCCGGGCCGCAGAAGGGCCGGGTCGAGGACATCGGGTCGATTGGTGGCGGCGATTAAAATGACGCCTTCGGAGGTTTCAAAACCGTCCATTTCGACCAAGAGCTGGTTTAAGGTTTGCTCGCGTTCGTCGTGTCCGCCACCCAAACCGGCGCCGCGGTGCCGACCGACGGCATCGATCTCATCGATAAAAATAATACAGGGCGCATGCTTTTTCCCCTGCTCAAAGAGGTCCCTCACACGAGAAGCGCCCACACCGACAAACATTTCGACAAAGTCCGAACCGGAGATCGAAAAGAAGGGCACTCCCGCTTCCCCGGCGATGGCTTTTGCCAAGAGGGTCTTTCCGGTTCCGGGGGGACCGACGACCAACACGCCCTTGGGGATGCGTCCTCCCAATTTTTGAAACTTGGGAGGATCCTTTAAGAACTCGATGATCTCTTCGACTTCGGCCTTTGCTTCCTCAACGCCGGCGACATCTGAAAAGGTCACCTTCTTTTTTTCCTCCGAAAGCATCCTTGCCTTGCTCTTTCCAAAGGAAAGGGCCTTGTTTCCACCCATCTGCATCTGCCGCATAAAAAAAACCCAAAGACCAATAAAAAGGATAAAAGGACCCCAGGTCATCAAAAAGGTCATGTACCAGGGAGGGGCTTCGGGGGGCTTGGCAATGATCCGGACATTTCGCTCACGAAGGGTTCGAACGAGATCTGGATAATCCGCCGTATAGGTTTTGAAATTGGTTCCGTCCTTCAGGATGCCGCTGATAAAATTGTCTCGGATCGTCACTTCCGAGACCTCCCCCTTTTCGGTTTTAATCATGAACTCGGAAAAGATGATTTCGTCTTCGATCGGCCGGGAAGCCGTATTAAAAAGATTGAATAACAAAATCATGAATAGCCCTACGATGACCCATAAGGCAAGGTTTTTTACACGAGGATTCATTGATCCCTCCAAGAGATTGAGACATATGCGTCAAATATTAGCATAACATAGTCGGAGATGACAATCCATTCCGATTGGCGCTGTCGCAGGGCCTCCATTTATATTACGATAAGACAACAAGACAACATTTTTTCTGGCGATTTCGCGCCAAACAAATCAGAACCGTCCCGCCTTAAATCGTACGCATGCGCGATACCTTGGATTATTCGTCCACAACATTGTCCAATGTCGCGATATAGGGAAGGTTTCGATACTTATTTTTATAATCCAGTCCGTAGCCGACAACAAATTTATTGGGAACGACAAACCCAACATAATCTGCTTTTACTTCTACCTTTCTCCGTTCGGGTTTGTCAAGAAGCGTACAAAACCGGAGCGATCGGGGTTGCCTCGCCAGGATCGTTTTCTTTAAAAAAGTGAGGGTCAATCCGGAATCGACGATATCTTCCACAACGAGAACGTCTTGGCCTTTCAGATCGGCGGATAAATCCGACACAATTTCCAATGTTCCATCCTCCTTGTTTCTTTTATTTCGTTGCCGGGCAACCATCAAAAAATCAACATGAAGCGGAATCGGAATGGCTCGGGTCAAATCAGCAAAAAAAGCAAAAGCCCCCTTTAAAACGCCGACCAACAACAGATTTTTGTCCTGATAATCCCTTGCGATTCGGAGCCCGAGAGAGGCGATCCTTCTCTGCATCGCTTCTTGGGTGATCATCGGTTTTCCGAAAAGCCGTCCTTCCATTCACAACCTCGTGATCCAGCGAGCCGTTCTAATGCTCGACGACGCCCCTCATGTCTGCGACAATCTTCATTATTCGATGGCTTTCATGGCTTGCCCTGAAGCGCTCATCGATTCGAAACCCAACCACCCATAAGATCCCTTTTGGGCATACCAGAATTGGAATACGATGGCGCTGAAATCTCGGCACCTTCGCATCTACAAAAAAATCTTGAAGTTTTTTGCTTCGCCCCTTCATCCCAAGCGGGAGAAATCGGTCTCCGGGTCGCCATCCTCTAATCGACAAAGGAAATTCGAACTTATCAAAATCGAAAGAGGCCGTGCAAGATGAAAAATTGGTGAGCAGACCATGACTGAACGAGATCCTCATGGACAAGCCCCAATCCTGTAGATCGATTTGTGTATCGATCATGGATCGATCGATCTCGACCCGCTTTCTTTGGCTGTGCGCATACCATCCAAAGGCTTTTTGCCGACCTCTTTGTTCGCGTTTCAGATGGAGCGCAAAACCGGTTTTTTTGGCGCTTAGGGATTGCGGTAGATCCCATTTTTGGTCTGCCGCGCATGGTAAAAGCTGGGTTCGAAGGATTTCGAGCGATTGAAAATCAAGCCCCCTTCCCTTTCCCAACACCTTTTCGACGCCCCAACGTAGGACACGCCGTTGGAGCGCCGGATGAAGGGAGCGAATCTCTTGAATATCCAAGGAAAGCGAATCCGAATCGGCCCGGATCTTGAGGCGAGTGAGCACCGAACGCATCGATTGATGGATAAAATCGTCTTCCTCGCGAAGCAGCCCGGCTTCCCTGCAGAGCGCTTCTTTTACCTGGGGATTATAGGTTTCCAATACCGGGATCAATGCATGCCGGATGCGATTCCTTTGGTAAGCCATCTTGTGATTTGAAGGATCCTCGATATAAGGGATCTTTTCTTTGGAAAGCATCTCCAGGATTTCGCTTCGCGCACACTGTAACAGCGGTCGAATAATGCCATCTTCGCGGACCTCCCGAATGCCGGACAATCCTCCCGTCCCGGCGCCCCTCAGGGCTCGCATTAAAAACGTTTCGGCTTGGTCGTCGGCCGTATGCCCTGTGGCGATCCAAGTCGCTTCCACTGCCTCGGCCACCTCTTTTAGGAATTGGTATCTCACAGCGCGCGCGCCCGCCTGGAGGGAACAATGGTTTTCCCGACAGAATCGCCGTACCGGACGATCGGCGACCGTAAAGGGAAGCTTCAAATCCTTGGACAGATCTTCCACGAACCGGCTTTCTCGCACCGCCTCCGTACGGAGGCCATGGTTTAGGTGTGCAATGTGGAGGGACAAGGGGCAATCAGGAAAAAGCTGTTTTAGAAGATGTAGAAGACAAACGGAATCAGGGCCGCCCGAGACGGCAACAACCACCTTCTCACCCGGATGGACACCGAAACGCCCCATGCACTGCCGTACTTTTTCGATGAGGGAAATCATCTTTTTAGGCCCGCTATGCCGTCGAATTGGGTCGGGGTCTTTCAGTGGAGAAAACATGGGAGGTAAGACGGTTTTGACCTTCAATATAATGCGGTGCCCTTGGGAATGATTCTATCCAAAACCGCTGTAGAACTAAAACCGTTGTAGAACCCCTTATTCTCTCCAGGCATCTTTCCAGAGGGTTTTTCAAGTCCTGCCGCCGATCCAGCGCTTGGCCGATCCGGTGCTTGAAAGATCCCACAGCCATCGTCAAAGGCGTTGTAGGATCGATTTGGCCGTATCGACATCTCGACCGATTTGCACAAGCAGGTCCTTGGGGTCTTCGAAGCGCATGTCGTCGCGGATGTGTTCGATAAAGGTAATCCGGATCCGTTGTTCGTAGAGGTTTTGATTAAAATCGAACAAGTGGACTTCGACACGCGGCCCCCTGTTTTCGAAGGTCGGTTTCGAACCGATATAGGCCACGCCCTTTAATGTCCCGTAATCCTTCCCTTTGAAAAAATCGACATGGACCGCATAAATACCGTCTTTCGGCGTCACTTCGTTGGGAAGGGGAATGTTGGCGGTTGGATAGTTGCTTGCCTCGCCTTCCCCATCTCCCGGGACGACTTTTCCTTCGACCATGTAGTTTGTCCCGAGCATCCTCGCGGCCATGCCGACATCGCCCTCTTGAATGCATCGCCTAATTTGCGACGAACTCACGGTGATGCCGTCGATCAAGACGGGTTCTTGAGGGACGACCTCAAATCCGTATGTCTTCCCAAAGCGAATCAGGTCGTCGATCGACCCCGCCCGATCTTTTCCGAATCGAAACTTTTTTCCGACGATCACTTCCCGGCACCCGATTTTTTCTTGCAAGAAGGTACGGGCAAACGCTTCGGGCGAGCACTCTGCGAAGGCATTGTTGAATTCGGCGACAAAGCCGACATCGATTCCTGCGTTCTCGATGAGACGCATTTTCACTTGAAAGGGATTCAGTAATTTAAAACCTTTTTCCGGATAGAGCACCTTGATCGGATGGGGTTCAAAGGTGAGGGCGACCGAGGTCCCTTCTTTTTCTCTGGCGCGTTTGGTGGTCTCGGACAGTATGGCCTGATGTCCCAGGTGGAGCCCGTCGAAATTTCCGATGGCAACCACCGGATATTTTGGGATCGGCTTGATATTCACCGATCCGATCACAAGTTTCATCATCAGTCTTTACCCTTTTACGCTGGTGTGAGCAATATCTTTTGCAAAGTAGGTCAAGATCATATCGGCCCCGGCGCGTCTGATGGCCAACAACGATTCGAAGATTGTTTTTTCCTCATCGATCCAGCCTTTTTGGGCGGCGGCTTTGATCATCGCGTATTCTCCGCTCACTTGATAGGCGGCGAGCGGCAGGTCGAAGCGATCCCGTATTTCGCGAATGATATCAAGATAGGGGAGGGCCGGCTTCACCATCACGATATCGGCCCCCTCCTCGATGTCGAGGCGGACTTCCCGCATGCCTTCACGGCGGTTGGCCGGGTCCATTTGATACGTCTTCCGATCTCCGAATTGCGGACTGGAGTCGGCGGCATCCCGAAAGGGGGCGTAAAAACAGGAGGCGTATTTGGCGGCGTAAGACAGAATCGGCAAGGCTTGAAAACCATTCTGGTCGAGGGCGCTGCGAATGGCCGCCACCCTGCCATCCATCATATCCGAGGGTGCGACGAGGTCCGCACCCGCTTCGGCATGGCTTAGGGCCATCTTGGCCAAGTATTCCAAGGTTTCATCGTTTAGAATTTTCCCGTCCTTGACGAGTCCGCAATGGCCGTGTGAGGTATATTCGTCGATACAGACATCCGTCATGACCAGCAAGTCGGGTGTTTTGTCCTTGATGGCGCGGACGGCGCGTTGGACAATGCCGTCGGGATCAAACCCTTCGGAGCCGTATTCGTCCTTCGTTTTGGGGATCCCGAATAGGATGACGGCCGGGATGCCCAGTGCTTGCGCGTCCGCGCATTCCTTCACCAATTCGGGAATCGTCAGGCGGTATTGCATGGGCATGGATGGAATCTCATCCTTCCCCTTTTTCCCATGCATGACAAAAAGGGGAAGGATGAGTTGATCGACCGAGAAACGGGTTTCCCTCACAAGTCGCCGGAGCGCGGCGTTTTGTCGCAATCGACGAAGACGTTGGGTTGGATATGCCAGTCTATCCTCCTTGGCGTTCAGGTCGTCGTGTCAAACAAACGAACCGGTTTGCTTTCTCATTTGCATGACTGTATGACGGCAAGCCGCACGGTCCTGGGCAAGATGAAAAAACGTTTCGGGACGCGCGGCGTTTTCAAAGTCTACATCTTTTTCTTGAAATAATCTACAATTTCATTTGCCAGGGCGGCAAAGGTATACTCGACAGGAATGATATCGACCTTGAGGCCGTATGCCTCTGCGGTTTGGGCCGTAATGGGGCCGATGCAGGCAACGGCGCTTTGTTCGAATTCCGTATCGAAGTTTTGCCGGCCGACGATGTCCATGAAATTTCGAAGGGTCGAAGAACTGGCAAAGGTCAAAACGTCGATCTTCCCACGGTTTTGAATTTCTCGAATCGCTCCTCCTGGATTGTCCGGGGAAAGCGCCTGATACGCCGGAACCACATCGACACTTCCCCCAAGCCGTCCGATTGCTTCAGGGAGCAGCTCTCGTGCCTCTTTCGCCCTGGGAATCAAAAAGCGCCTTCCTCGAATACCTTGCGTCTCCAATGCCTTTATGAGGCCCTCGGCCTTGAACTCCGCCGGGGTCACATCGACGTGCATCCCCCAATGCTCGATCGCCTCCGCCGTCTTTGGGCCGATTGCACAAAGAGAAAGCCCGTGCAGGATTCTCAGATCTTTGTGGAGGGTTTCCAGCCGTTTTCTAAAAAAGGCGACACCGTTGACGGATGTAAAGATCAAGACATCGTATTGCGAAATGTGATCGATCGCATGGTCCATCGGATCCCACGAGGGTGGTGGAACGATGCGAAGCATCGGGAAGGAAATCGCTTCGGCCCCATAAGAGGAGAGCAGATCGAGAAAGACGCTCGCCTGTTCACGCGCCCGTGTCACGAGAATCCTTTTGCCGAAAAGGGGAAGCCTCTCAAACCAGTTAAAATGCGCCCGAAGCGACACAACCTCTCCCACGACCATGACGACCGGGGGGTGCATGGCCGCTTCCTCGGCTTTTTCGACAATGTCCTGCAATGTCCCGCTGAGACTGCGTTGGACGGCATGGCAGCCCCATTCGATCAAGGCGGCCGGTGTCGTCGGTGCGCGTCCGTGCCGGACCAATCGGTCAACAATATTGGCAAGGTTGCCCATGGCCATGAGCATGACAAGGGTATCTGCCCCCGTGGCCAAGGCCTTCCAATTGAGATGGCTCGACGCTTTGGATGGGTCTTCGTGACCGGTCAACAAGGTAACCGAGGAGGCACACTCTCGGTGGGTCAGTGGGATGCCCGCATAAGTCGGCACGCCGATGGCGGAGGAGATACCGGGGATGACCTCGAAAGGGACGCCAGCGGCAGCGAGCGCCTCCACTTCTTCTCCTCCCCTTCCAAAGATGAAAGGATCGCCTCCTTTCAAACGGACGACGGTTTTGCCCTCCTGGGCCGCGTCGATCATCAAGCGATCGATCTTTTCCTGATGTTTAGCACTTCGAGAGCCGCCCTTCTTCCCGACATAGATACACTCCGTGGCCTCCTTTGTGAAGGCGAGCAGCTTGGGATTGGCAAGGTAGTCGTAGATCACGGTGTCGGCACCTTCCAACAACTCTTTTCCGCGCAGTGTGATCAGTTTTGGATCCCCCGGGCCCGCCCCGACCAAGTAGACCTTTCCCGCCGCTTTATTTTTCACCGATCTTCCCCCGTACCTCTCCTTGGCCCCGAGGATTTTCTTGGATCACTGATTTTTTCATGACCAGGGCTGCTCCATGGCAGAATATCGGTCGAAGCCCTTTTGGGTCAACAAAAAAGTCGGGGGTTTCAACAAGTAGAGGGATCAAGCGTCTGCCATGAGGCGGGACAGACCGACAAGCGGAGACAAACGCAACCCTAGAATTTGATGGCGGGATGGGGAGCTCCGATTTCCCGAAGCTTTAATAGGAGGGCTTCCATCGAGAGCTGACGATTGACATTGCGGATCTGAGCCTGATGAATCGCCTGAAGATCGGTCAAGATGTCGAAAACAGCGTCCTGGGTTATTCCCTCTGCCCATCGTTTCATTTCTTCGTATCTCCAAGAAAAAATCAGCATCGTCGGGTCGACGTGCGTGTTTTCCGGCAAGGATTTGATGAGCAGAAGGTCACGGAACCAGGTCAACAAATAGGAGAGGGCCGCATCTAAACTGTCGGCATCTTTTGAAAATGTTGCGGCCGTTTGAAACACATCGTCGTGAAAAACCAGCCGATGCCGTTCTTCATCGATGGCCCTAGCGGTTTCCACTTCGTGCGCATGGGCCTCGCCGAGTTTTCCACCGGCAAACGCGGCCACCAGGCGGGCTTCGGACTGGGTCCATCCTTTGGTCTCCATGAGGATGGAGACCACATGCGAAAAAGAAAGGGCTTGAAAACCGATTTTTTGACATCGGGACAGGAGGGTCGGTCGCAACGCGGATGTCCTGGCGGCAATGAGAATCAAAACGGCATAGGGTGGGGGCTCCTCAAGGGTTTTCAGCAAGCTGTTGGCGGCGGCATCGTTCATTTTTTCGGCGGGATCGATCAGAATGATTTTCTTGGGGCCGTCGATGGGTTTCATGACGATCTCCGATTGCAGCGCCCGGATTTGGTCGATCTTAATGGCCTGCCCCTCCGGCTCGATCATGGAGAATCCAGGGTGATTCCGGTCTTTCATTTTCCGGCAGGCAAGACAGCGATCACAAGGCTCGACGGGGCTTTGTTCCGGATCGGCATGCGCATCGTTTCGATCCTTGTTTTTTTCGCAAAGGAGGGCCTGGACGAAAATCTCTGCGGTTTTCCGCTTGCCGATGCCCTCTTCGCCATCGAACAACAGGGCCTGCGGGACCGCATCGTTTTGCAGAAAGGATTGCAGAATGCGAATGCTGCGGTCTTGTCCGATGACTTCACGAAAGAAAGGCATCGATTCGCTCTCGGATTTTGGCGAATACCGCTTCGATGCTGTCATCCGCATCGATCACGACTATTCGCTTTGGATGTGCCCGCGCCAGCGCCGCGTAAGCGTCTTGGACGGCCTCGTGAAACGCAAAGTTTTCCTCGTCGAGCCGGTTGATCTCTCCACGTCCTTTCAAGCGCGCCAATGCCGTTTTAATGTCGAGTTGAAGCAACAGAGTGAGGTCCGGATCCATCCCCTCCGAAGCAAATCGGACCATCTCTCCGACGGCTTGCTTCGGCAGGCCGCGGCCGGCGCCCTGATAGGCCAGTGTCGCATCGGTAAAGCGGTCACAAAGCACGAGCTTGCCGGCCGCGAGCGCGGGCCGGATCACCTCCGCAATATGTTGAGCCCGGCTCGCCAAATAGAGAAAGAGCTCGGTTTTCGGATTCATCGGCGCCTCACGGACCGATGGATTCAAAATGAGCCCACGGATGCGATCGGCCAGACGGGTTCCGCCCGGCTCTCGCGTCCGAACGACCGACAAACCCTTTCCCTCCAAATAGTCGGCAAGACGGGCAAGCTGGGTGCTCTTCCCACTCCCTTCTCCCCCTTCGAATGTGATAAAATACCCTCCCATGGTCAGCGTATCATAAAGGAGGCTCCACGAATTTTCAACGCCCTTCGACTCCGATTTTTCGCTATGCTCTTCTCGCCATGATCCTTGGACTGACTGTCTTCCATTGGAAGGCCCTCACCGAGCACCGAGCGAAAACCCTTCCCGATCATCCCGACCCGACCTTGCGGACGCGACGCTATCGCCTTCCTTACGAAAACGTGTTTCAACTCGTCGTGCAGACGCTCGAAGCACTGCCCCAATGGACACCGGTGCATCAAGATCCACAGGCCGGTGCGATACGGGCCGAGAGGCATACCCGGATCTTTCGATTTATCGACGATGTCCACATCATCATCATCGCCACAAAAAAAGGAAATCACGACATTGTTCTAAACCTCGAATCGACCTCACGTGTTGGAAAAGGGGACTTGGGACAGAATGCCAGAAACATACGCGAGTTTTTGAATGAGATGGATCGGGCCGCCGCCGCTTCCGTTTTCGATCGTCAAGCGGCGGCGGGTGCGTTCGAGGGTTTGCCGGATCGCTTGGCCGACCATGTTCATCGTCTTGCGGGACAGATCGGAGAGCGGCATTATAAACAAAAAGAGGCTTACGATCGGGCCGCCACTTATATCGCCGAGCAATTTTTGCAATCAGGTTACCGCCCTTCTTTTGAAACGTTTCGGATCGATGAGATCCCTCTCTTGGCGCGGCTGCGAAGCGGTGGGGATGCGCGAGAGGCGATCGAGGCGTTGGCGTACAAGAATATCGTGGCCGTCAAAGCAGGCCTCGGCGATGCCGCGATTGTTGTCGGCGCGCATTACGACACACACGAAGGAACGCCGGGAGCGGATGATAATGCCAGCGGCATCGCCGTGCTTCTGGAGACGGCCCGCCTGCTTCAGGCGCGTCACCTTGAAAAGACGGTGTTCTTCGTTGCATTCGGCAATGAAGAAGCCCCCTTTTTTCGGACCTCTGCAATGGGAAGTGCTCATTTTTTAAAAGCGCGGAAAGCGGAACACACCCGGATCGCTTTCATGATTTCCCTGGAAATGCTCGGTTATTACACCGATGTACCAAAGTCGCAAGCCTATCCGCCTTTATTGCGTTTCTTCTATCCGGATCGGGGCAATTTCATTGCCGTGGTCGGAAACCTCGCTTCGAATCGGTTCGCTCGAAAGATAAAACAAAGTTTTGAGGAGAAGGCCGGGCTTCCGGCCGAGGCCCTCTCGGCGCCCCGATGGGTTCCAGGGGTCGATTTTTCCGATCAGCTTCATTTTTGGAAGGCGGGGATTCCCGCCGTCATGGTAACGGACACGGCGTTCTATCGAAATCCTTACTATCATACCGCCAAGGATCTTCCTCAGACCCTCAACTTTAATAAAATGGCGGAGGTCACTAAAGGAATCGTATTTGCTCTGCTTCGCATTGACAAGGAGACCGGCTAGGGAGAACAGAGTGGGCCCTCCGAGGAATATTGACATTACCCATTGAAACAAAAGGATTTTTCATTACATGATCCTTTGATTTTGTTTGCGCATTCCTTCATAATGATACCGAAGCTTCGACAAATTCATATCCGAATAGAGAGACCTGGAGCGCTCAGGCCGATGCGCCTGTTGCTTCATAAAAGAAAACACCGATAGCGGGGTATGGGCTTCGGTCTTTTTAATCGACGACGAAGCCATTGTTTTATCCATAATGGAAACACAAACGATGGGATATAGCCGCCTGCAGGCGGCGCAATTCGTGCGGTTTAGGAGGGATCAAATGGGTATACCTGAAACATATTTAGGGCTTTTGACACGAATTGCCGTCGCCTCCTTTTTAGGCGGTTTGATCGGTCTGGAACGGGACATTCATGGCCGGGATGCCGGTCTGAGAACCCATCTTCTGGTCTGCATGGGGGCATCCGCCTTCATGGTGTTGTCGGAGTTGGTCTCTTTGCCCGGAAACGGCTCCGGGGGATTGGCGGATAGTCGAGGACGCATCGCCGCACAAATTGTGACCGGAATCGGCTTTCTCGGTGCAGGGGTCATTATTAAATCGGGGGTCACGATCCGGGGCTTAACAACGGCGGCTTGTTTGTGGACGACAGCGGCCATCGGCATGGCATCCGGTGGCGGTTACTATTGGATCGCATTCACCACCACGGGACTTGCCCTGATCAGCTTGATCGCCATGAAACCCTTCGAACGTCTTTATTCCAAAGATTCGTATCGCATTCTGCGCGTGACCACGCCGATTGATGTCGAAGCGGGAGAGGTCAGCGCGATTCTTGAAGCCTTGCATCTAAAAATACTCAATTACGATATCCATCGAAATTACGACGAGGGTTTCTCGGTCCTTCAATTTTCAATACGTATTTTTCAACGTGACGCCAGGGATGATACGGCCCGTCACATCATCCAATCGTTGGAATCCTCTTCGTTGGTGCTGAAAGAACTTCGGTGGCATCATTCGTAAATAATGGCAAGCGTAAATAATGGCAAGCCGGAGACCCTCACCGACAACCCAAACGCTGCGGGAAGGTTGACGGAAACCGTAAAAACATCCCGTATGTTTGAATGAGATTGCGTTTTGGGAGTCAAAGGAAAGGAGATCAGACTAGGCTTCGATGATTTTTTTTCGAAGAATGAGTATTTCGAGAGCCAATGCACATTTGGCGATTAACTTCTGAATGGTCTCGACATAAGGGATGTTTTCTCTGGAGAAGAAGTTGTCTCCATAAAAGATACAAACGAGGTGACCCTTGATACTCATGGGAAAGACGACGACCTGGGGAGGAAATTGAATGTCGAGCGCACCGATGAATTTTTCCATTCCGGAGGTCATCATCGGGCCATCGTAGTGGGTTCTGGTTTCGATGACTTCTTTGAACAAAGGAAGGTCGGAAGGGTTTAACCCGCAGAGACTTTTGCTGTCTTCTTCGGGCATGCTCAGCAGCAAATTGAGCTCTCCTTTCTTGATCGAAAAACAATACACGCGTTCGAGAAACAAGGTCAAATACGTCATCAAAACCTGGAGGGCTTGGTCGCGGTTTTGAACCAACAGTAGATCTTTTTTCGCCAACTCCAGATAAAGCTTCACCTGATCCGGGTCCCAACGCGATGCGTTTTGGTTGCCGGTTGCCGTTTTCAGTTTCATTCGTTCTTGATACAACAGCCTTGTAAATCTCGGTTTGGCATCCGAGTGATAGTATTGCTTGAGAAAGGTTTGTATGCGGACCTCCGAGGCGACGTGAAATTGGATCTTAAAATCCTTCAATTCAACCAGTTCCGAGATTTCCTGCTTTTTCAAGGGATCGGCCATGGCGATCTTCAGCCGGTTTCCTTCGCAGGCGAAGGGAATCATCTCGTATTGTATGGCCAATAACCGTGGAACAAGTTGAATGATCTCCAGATCCACTTGCGACAGGAGTACATGGGGAACAATGGGAAGATGAAAATGTTCGCTCAGGAAATGCGTTAATTCTTCTTCGCTGATATACCCCAACTCGATTAAATTGGTCCCCAAACGTCCCCCCTCTGTAATCTGAGTTTCCAAGACCTTGAGAAGTTGTTCTTCCGTTATTTTGTTTGCGGAGATAAGCAGTTCGCCCAGAAGGCCGTTCATCGGATTTTTCGCTCTCTTTGTGAACTGTATAAAAACTAACATAAAGCGCGGTATTGTCAAATCGGAACGGTTGTGATCAACGGGTCCTTTCCTTCGATGCGATGATGTGACTTGAGCACTGATCCCGAGTCTCCATCTCGGATCTTTGTCCCCATGACTTCTTTGACTTTTCGTGGTTTGTATGGCATTTTGAACAATTTGGTCAACTTTTAAAGATACGAGCTTTATTCAAATACGTTCTGCCTTGGGTAAGCTGTATCATGCCAAGATAAACGAGATGATTTGTATAATTTGTATAAATAGAGGCGGATCTTGAACGACGTCGCCCTTGTGACTGGAGGCGCCAGAAGACTGGGACGCGAAATTTGTCTGATGTTGGCGGAAGAGGGTTGTGACATCGCACTTCACTATCATTCATCCCACAAAGATGCGAGGCGGGTCAAAGACAAGATCGAGGAAGGAGGCCGCCGCTGTCTGCTTGTTCAGGGAGATCTAACGGATCGGTCGTTTTACCGGACGCTGATCGAAACGGTCTTCGAGGCCTTCGGAACGCTTTCGGTGTTGGTCAACAACGCCTCCATTTTCGAGAGGATCGACTTCAAACAGACGACCCCTGATGTATTGGATCGTCACTTTCTTTTACATCTTCACGCGCCTTTTTTTTTATCCCAATGGTTTGCTAAACACAGCGCCAACGGCGTCATTATCAATGTGCTCGACAGCAGGGTTTCCAAGCACTCAACCGAGTACTTGGCCTACGGGCTCACCAAGCAATCGCTCCGTGAACTGACATTGTTGATGGCAAAGGTCCTGGGACCCCGCATCCGTGTCAACGGCATCTGTCCCGGTCCGATCTTGCCGCCGGAAAACCAAGGACTGGATTATTTAAACGCGTTGGCCGAGAAAATACCTTTGAAGCGACCCGGCAGTGTATCGGATGTCCTCAGGGCAATTCGATACCTGAAGGAAGCGCCGTACGTAACGGGCGACATCCTCTTTGTCGATGGCGGAGAA
This sequence comes from Nitrospiria bacterium, assembly GCA_046756925.1. Taxonomy (GTDB): domain Bacteria; phylum Nitrospirota; class Nitrospiria; order SBBL01; family JAADHI01; genus JAJDBU01. The sequence goes on along the minus strand of JBHHXH010000006.1, from coordinate 22,999 downwards.
CAACTGATTTAAATGAGGCCGAAATGATCGTCACCATAAAGAATTTACGCCTGAGAACCATTGTGGGCGTCTACGAATGGGAAAAAAAGAATGTTCAAGAGATCCGCATCCATATTCGTGTCACATTCGACGGGACCAAAGCCGCGGAATCAGATGATATCCAGGAAACGATCGACTATAAGAAACTGCGAAACCAAATCATCTCGCATGTCGAAGGCACCGACTTTAATCTGGTCGAAAAAATAGCCTCCGATGTGGCTGACATTGCACTGGGCTTTCCCATTGCGGACAAAGCGGTGGTTGAAGTGGAAAAACCAGGAGCCCTGCGCTTGACCGATTCCGTCTCCATTGTCGTGGAGAAGACACGGAGCGATTTATGAAAAACGATGTCATTGTGGGCTTGGGGTCCAATATCGACGCGCTCATCCATATTGAAAAAGCCGTCCAACTGATCGAAAAAGAAGCGGAAAACGGCGCGACGGAGTTGAAACGCGCGCGGATCGTGGAAACCACGCCGCTCGGTTTCAAGGATCAGGCCAATTTTTTTAACAGCGCCATCCGTTTTAAAACCGTCCTTGACCCAAAGGCATTAAAAAACCGGCTCTTGGAAATCGAAAACGCACTTGGCCGTGTTCGAACGAACAATAAGAACGGACCGCGAACCATCGATCTCGATATTCTGGTTTGGAATGGGGAAATAGTCGATTACGATGTTGCGGAAAGAGATTTTCTCCAAGAAGCCATCGAAGCACTCCAGCCCGGTCTCATTCGGAAATTGATCGAAAAATAGCCGAAAGAACAAGTGAAAAGGCGTACTTAGGGACAGCGGCGAAGGGCTGATGACGCCATCCGCATTTCAAGAACCGCAGGCCCGGGCGCTTCGGCAGCCATACGTCCTTTCTCGCGAAGCGGACGTCCTTCGCCTTGATTTCGGAATAAGGGTGTTTATATCCTATTAAGATATTGAAAAGACCTGAAGAAAGCACTCATGAGTCGGAGGATTGATCATGATCGAACAGCTTTATCCCGGCATGGCCTCGCTCCAAAACCTGCATCCCTTATTCGTGCACTTTCCGATCGCTTTTTTTTTGGGGGCGGCCTTGATGGAAATCGTTGCGACCTTTTACCATGAGCGATTTCATTTTGTTGCCACTTGGCTGCTCTATTTAGGCGTTTTTTCGGCTGGCGTCACACTCGTCAGCGGTTTCGGGGCCGCAAGCTCCATCGCTTCGCAATATACGCTCGAACACGACGCGCCGGGTCATGACCTGATTCATGTACACCGAAATTGGATGCTCTTCGCCTCCTCCATGGGCGCATGTCTCGCCATTTATTTTTTATGGGTGAATCAAAACCAAAAATGGCTTCATCACCGATGGGGTTTGTTGCTCGGCGCTCTACTTTTGTCTTTTTTGGTCAGTATGGGAGCGGACCGGGGAGGACGATTGGTGTTTGAGTTTGGAACGGGCGTCAATCCGGAAATTTTACGCCCCATTGAGGCGGATGGCGCCGAAGCGCATGGACCTTAAAAAACCATTGGGAGGTATCCTAAACCCGTGGTTTCCACAACCGTCATCTCTCTAACCCGCAAATGGAACAAGCAGGGCCGTCCCCGTTTAATGGATCCGATCAAGCGCCTCGATCAAACGATCGATGTCTTCACCTCGATGTTTTTCCGTCACACAAATCAGGAGATGATCCTTTAAAGAACGGTCGTAGCGCCCGAGATCCATCCCCCCAAAAATGCCCTTGTGCAAGAGGCCTTCTAAGATCCTTGTCACCGGTTTTTCGGTCTTGATCACAAACTCCTTGAAAAATGGCCCGGAAAATGGGGCCGTATACCCGGAGAGCGCCGTGATTTTTTGATACGCTTCATGCGATTTTACAAGACAAAGCATCGCAACTTCCCTGAGGCCGACCCTCCCGAGTGTGGCGAGGTACACGGCTGCCGCCAATGCATTCAATGCTTGGTTAGTGCAAATGTTCGATGTCGCCCGCTCCCGCTTGATGTGCTGCTCGCGGGTTTGAAGGGTGAGGCAGTAACCCGGCTTCCCCTCGGCATCGACGGTTGCGCCGACGATGCGACCGGGAATTTGGCGGATCAACTTCCGACGTGTGGCAAAATAACCCAGGTAGGGGCCGCCGAAACCAAGAGGGTTTCCTAGTGGCTGGCCTTCTCCCACGGCGATATCGGCTTCGTATTCACCGGGGGTTTTCAAAAGACCGAGAGAAATCGGATCGGCGGCCATTACAAGGAGACCCCCTTGAGCATGCACCCTCTCTGCGACCGTTTCGATCTCTTCAAACTGGCCTAAAAAATTCGGGTGTTGTATCAAGACCGCTGCAAGATTGGAATCAATGGCCGACTCAAGCCGATTGATCGACATTTTTCCGGAATCGAGTTCGACCTCTTTTAAGCGGGTATTCGGAAGCCCCGAAAGGTAGGTTTTAACGACCTCCCGATAATGCGGATGAACGGATCGCGCCATCAATACGGTGTTCCGCTTGGTATGGCGCATCGACATCAAGGCCCCTTCCGCCATGGCGGAGGGGCCGTCGTACAGCGATGCGCCCGATACTTCCATACCGGTCAGCTGACAAATCATCGTCTGATATTCGTAGATGGTCTGGAGGAGCCCCTGACTGAGCTCGGCTTGGTATGGGGTATATGCGGTGTAAAACTCAGACCGGCCAATCACATGGTTCACCGTGCTGGGGATAAAGTGGTCGTAACTCCCTCCCCCGAGAAATGAGAGCGTGTCACTGAGATCGCGGTTTTTTTTGCTCAGTTCCAGCATTTCTCTCTTCAATTCCATTTGCGAGAGTGCCGGTGGCAGATGAAGCGGTCGATTCAAACGAAAGCGCGGGGGAATTTCCAATAATTCGTCAAATGAATGAACGCCGATCGCATGAAGCATTTCCAGTTGTTCTGAAGTGGTGTTCGGAATATATTCGAATGCTTGTTCGGACATCATACTCCTTATCGCTTTTTCCGATAAAACGGCCTCTTGACCACGACGGCCATGACGCCCTTACCGCGAATATCGATTAAGATTTCACTGCCTTCCTCACTGTAGTTGATATCGACATAAGCCATGCCGATTCCCTTCCTTAAGGATGGCGCGTAGTTTCCAGAGGTGACTTTCCCAACTTCCTTTTGTTCGGAATAAACCAAAAAACCTTCGCGCGGCACCCCCTTCGAGAGGAGCTCAAACCCGACCAGCCGTCGGGCATGCCCCTGCGTTTTTCGGTTTAAGAGCGCGTCCTTGCCGACAAATGTTTTTTCAAAGTCTATGAACCTCTCAAGGTCGGCTTCGAGGGGTGTGGTTTGTTCGTTCATTTCGTTGCCATAGAGCGGATATCCCATTTCCAAGCGCAGCGTGTCCCGCGCACCCAAACCGGCCGGTTTCATGCCGGAGGGTTGTCCCGCCTGCATAAGCGCCACCCATACATTTCGCGCATTTTCGGCCGGGACAACCAGTTCGTAGCCTCTTTCCCCGGTATAACCCGTTCTCGCGATCAGCAGTTTGGCGCCTTCGGTCAGGGACGTATCGATTTCGATAAATTTTCGGAGTGGAATCTCCTTTTTTCTTGGGGGGATGACCTGTTGAAGAATGTCCCAGGATTTCGGACCTTGCAAGGCCATGAGTGCCGTCTGATCGGAAATGTCATGGATGGCCGGCCCCTCGGCCGTGCGTTGCTGGGTGATCCATCGGAGGTCTTTTGCATGGTTGGAGGCGTTGACGATGATTAAGTACCGGTCGTCCTGCTTTTTATAAATATAGATGTCGTCAATGATGCCCCCCTCGTGGTTGAGCAGCATCGAATATTGCGCCGCCCCGCGTTGGAGATGGTCTAGGGGGGCGGGCGTGAGCTTCGACAAAAAAGCGTCGCTTCCTTCACCTAAGATTTCAATCCTTCCCATGTGGCTGACATCAAAAAGGCCCGCCGTATTTCTGACTGTTCGATGTTCGTCGGTGGCCCCCGTGTAGGAAAGCGGCATTTCCCATCCAGCGAAATGGACCATCTTGGCCTGGTGTTCTAAATGCGTTTTATAAAGTGGTGTCCGCTTCATGACCGCTCCCTGTTTTCAGAACACTTTTTAACATCAGTTCCTAGAGAGAAGCGCTTCCCCCCAGGTAGGCCGATTGCACATCCTTGTTTTTAAGAAGACGATCGGCCTTGTCCTCCAACACGATCCGCCCGGTTTCCATGACATATCCGCGGTCGGCCAGGCTGAGGGCCGCATTGGCGTTTTGTTCAACCAATAAGATGGTTTTCCCCTGCCGGCTGATTTTTTGTATCATCTCAAAAATTTTTTCGACCATCAAGGGTGAAAGGCCTAGTGAGGGCTCATCCAAGACGAGCAACTTTGGATTGGACATCAGCGCACGACCGATGGCAAGCATCTGCTGTTCCCCACCGCTGAGGGTGCCTCCCCGTTGAGCATGTCTTTCTTTCAACAGGGGAAAAAGAGAAAAAACCCAATCGAGATTTTCCCGGGCTGGAACCGTTTTCGTTTGAAGATATGCGCCCATTTCAAGATTTTCCAAAACGGACAGCCGAGGGAAAATACGTCGTCCTTCCGGAACATGACAGATCCCTTTTTCAACGATTTTGTGCGGGGGGAGGCGCGAGAGTTCTTCATCATAAAACCGGATTGTCCCGGATTGACGCGAGACAATCCCGGAGATCGCCATTAATGTGGTGGTTTTTCCCGCACCGTTCGCACCGATAATGGCAACGACCTCACCCTCCGTGACTTCGAGTGAAATACCTTTTAAGACACCGACCAATCCGTATCCCGCATGTAGATCTTTAATCGAAAGCATATCGAAAAACCCTAGGCCGCTCCCCCCAGATAGGCCTCGATCACCTTGGTGTCACTTTGAATGACGCTCGCGGACCCTTCGGCTATTTTTTCCCCATGATCCAGGACAACGATTTGATCGGAAATCTCCATGACCATCTGCATATTATGCTCGATTAAAAAGGGGGTCACGCCCCGATCCCGAATCTTGCCGATCAAGTGCATGAGGGCCTTCGTTTCTTGGGGATTCATGCCTGCGGCCGGTTCGTCCAACAACAGCAACGCCGGGTCCGATGCCAAGGCACGGGCAATTTCCAGACGGCGTTGATCTCCGTAAGCAAGCTGACGAGAGGGCAGGTCGTGGCGCTTGGACAAGCCGACAAAGCGAAGTAGCGAAGCGGCCGATTCCCGAACGGACGCCTCCCGTTTCATAAACCCCCTGACCTTGAAAAGGGCTCCGAATAAGTTTCCGGATACGGGGAGTGCGCTTTGAATATACCGGCCGACAATCACATTTTCGAGCACCGTCATCTCGGAAAAAAGACGGATATTCTGGAATGTTCTTGAAATGCCGCGACGCGTAATCTCATAGGGTTTCAATGGGGTGATTTCCTCCCCTTGAAACCGTATACGACCAGAGGTGGGCGCCGTCATTCCCGTAATGCAATTAAAAAAGGTTGTCTTACCGGCGCCGTTCGGTCCGATCAAACTCATCACCTGACCTTTGTGGACCGAAAGATCGATCCCTTCGAGGGCTTTGAGCCCTTCAAAGTGTTTCGACAAGCATTCGATTTTTAAAAATACTGCCTGTTCCATCACGCGATGCCGTTTCCTGAACAGCCTTTTCGGACGGAGCACCATTCGATGGGCCGCAGCTCAATGGGCAAACGACACCACGAGACATATTTTATGCCAAACGGATCGATCGACACCGCAAGACCGTCATGTAAGGGAAAAGATAGAACTATTGATTTTTTTCTTCGCGGGAAACATTAACATAGGGGGAAAAAGGGGTCAACCGAAAGAGATCTTTCAGACCCCCGCATGAGGATTCGAGCTGTTTCCTAAAAAAAATCGAAAAAGACAGTGTCGCCGAATCCATCCGTGCATTCAAAACAATCTTTTTTTTGATGTGGCATACAGATCTATTGACCGCTTCTATTCAAAAGGGTACTCTTAAAATGAGTACCTTGTCGATGGAGGGGGAAGGGATGCGTATTGCGGCCATGTTGTTTGCCATTTTAACAATGCCGATTTATCCCAGTCCGCTTCAGGCTGGAGAACATCCCTCCACTATTCCGGCCGGAACGATCGTTCCGAAGCATGAACGGCCCGAAGTATTCGAGGAAATGCCCAATCCCATTCTGATTCGGGTTATCAACCGTGGAAATAAGAAGGTGTATCTGCACGGTTTTAAACGAGGTGCATCGAAGAAGGTGCATTTCTTTTTTTATCATAAGGAGCCTGGGAGCGGCTGGAGGCCTTTTTTTGAAACGCTTCCTTGCGATCACCCAACCTGCCAGAATCTGCATGCCATACGGAAACCTTGTGGAGCGTCTCTCCCTTACATCGTCGAACTGGCTTCGGCGGGTCGATTGAACTCATTGAAAGAATTTAGATGGGACGGTCTCCTGTACCAACAAGTCGAGGCCCACGAAAAAGCCCGAAAGCGAAAATATTGTTACCGAGGGATCATTCCGAGAAAAGGACAGATTCGAATCGAGATGGAGTATTCGCACAGCTTTCAAAATGCGCCCGAGCGGAAACAGCGGATCGGAAGAAGACAGCATGCGGCGATTGAATTCAGTCTGCCTGCCGGCCGGCCGGTGTATGACATTGTGATTGGTGGTTGAACCGTTTTCCGATGATCGGTAGACCAGAACGCCCACGCATCGATCCATCGCCTTTGGACAAACCCATCTATCAATCAGCTGCTTTTATCGTTTCGAAGCAGATCGAGGAATTCTCCTCTGGCCTTTGGGTCGGTTTTAAATACGCCCAGCATGGCGCTGGTGAGTGTTCGAGAAGACTGTTTTTCGACACCCCGCATCATCATGCAAAGATGCTGGGCTTCGATCACCACGGCGACGCCATGCGGATCGATGTGCCTTGAAATGGCTTCGGCAATTTGGCAGGTCAGCTGTTCCTGAATTTGCAATCTCCGGCTGAATATTTCCACCACCCGCGGGAGTTTGCTGAGTCCCACCACCTTTTTGTTCGGCAGGTAAGCAATATGGCATTGGCCAAAGAAGGGCAGCATGTGGTGTTCGCAAAGAGAAAAGAATTGTATCCCTTTTACAATCACCATCTCCTCGCTGGAGATTGTAAAAAAAGCGCCGTTGAACACATACTCGATGTTTTGATGATATCCCTTCGTTAAAAAACGAAGCGACTTTTCGACGCGGTCCGGCGTCCCCTTCAAACCTTCCCGGTTCGGATTCTCTCCCAATTCGATTAACAGTTTTTCGATCAGTTCTTTCATGCCGTGACCTTATTTAATTTCAAAGTGTTTAGGGTAGCGGGTCAGGTTTTTGCCACCCTCGGATTCCACCAAGACCATGTCTTCGATTCGGACGGCGCCGATATGGGGGTAGTAGAGTCCCGGTTCGACGGTAACGACCTCTCCCGCCTGCAGGGTATGATCGACCTTTCCAATTCTCGGGGGCTCGTGGATATCCAAACCGATGCCATGACCGGTACCATGAAAAAAACCTTGCATGCGACCGTCGATTAACCCGGTTTGATAGCCCTGCTTTTTAAAGAATCGGCAGATATCCGAATGGATCTCTTTTCCGTTTTTTCCGCTCCGAATCTGCTGAATGCCGAGTTCCTGCCCCTCCAGAACCGTATCGTAGAGATGTTTTAATGCGTCCGAAGGCCTTCCCTTAACAACTGTTCGTGACATATCGGCATGATAACGGCTGTCGATGGACCGGGGGAAAATATCAAAAATGATCGATTCATTTGCCCGAAGGGGTCCCGATCCTTCGTTGTGTGGATCGCAGGCATCGCGTCCGCAAGCGATAATGGTGTGCTGACCGAGGTATCCTTTTTCCATCAGGTGTATGTGCAAGGTCTTGCGCATGCATTCAGAAGTCAGGAGCCCTCCGTCCAGGTATAAGAGATCCTCTTTTATCTCGGCCCGCCGAAGCATGTCGAAGGCTTCATCAATGGCCTCCTCAACCGCCTCCTGCACTTGAGAGATGGCTGCAACCTCCTCATCTTCCTTGATCATCCGGTTCTCGAAATACGTTCCTTTTTTAGTGGATAAGCGATGTCCGTAATTCCGTAATAAGTCGCCGTAGTACAATGGAAAATCATCCGGCACGGTCCAATCGTCTACACCCAGTTCCTTGATAAGCATGTGGACGACATCGGCAATGCTTGGTTTTTTTATGCCTTCGGCCCTGGCGCGGGCATCGTATTCCGCATAGGACAATACCGTATCGACGCTCGACTGGGACCGCGCCCGGTCGAGCTCGAGATCGCTCATTAAAAGGTACGATTTTCCGTTCGCTTTTAAATAGATAAATGGGTCGGGGGCCAGGAATCGAGAGGCATAGTATATGTTGGCATCCGTTTCGCTGCACGCAATCATCAAAAGGTTCGACTGCGCATTGGCCGGCCGGATACCGTCTTGGGAAGCCATCCTTAAGGCTGTCCTTCCGCTTCCAAAAACCTTTCGGTGTCGATCGCCGCCATGCAGCCGGTGCCCGCCGCAGTGATGGCTTGGCGATAGGTGGGGTCTTGAACATCGCCTGCGGCGAATACCCCGGCGACGCTCGTTTGCGTCGTATCGGGATGAGTGACGATGTAGCCGTTTTCGTCCATCTTTAATTGGTCCTTAAAGAGTGCGGTGTTGGGCAGGTGCCCGATGGCGATAAAAAGGCCGTCGGCCGACTGTTTCCATTCCCGATCGGTTTTCAAATTTTTCAAATGAAGGGCCGCGACTCGTCCGTCGCCATCCTCGGAAATATCGGTGACAACGGTTTCCCAAAGAAAGGATACCTTTTCGTTTTTAAAGATCTTGTCCTGCATGATTTTCGATGCCCGAAGCGTGCCCCGCCGATGGATAAGCGTCACCTTCGTCGCGAAACGGGTCAAGAAAATCGCTTCTTCAACGGCAGTATCGCCTCCTCCGACGACGAAAACCTCCTTGTCTTTAAAAAAGAAACCGTCGCAGGTGGCACAGGCCGACACCCCATGTCCCATCAGCTTGCTCTCGGCCGGCAAACCCAAGAGTTTGGCGCGAGCGCCGGAAGTGATGATGAGGGTTTTTGAAAAATAGGTCTTCTCCCCGTCGACAACAATCCGGAAGGGCCGCGACGATAAATCGGCCGCGGTCACATCCCCTTGGAGAAAAGAGGTCTCGAAGCGCTCTGCCTGTTTTTTCATTTCGAGGATCAATTGAGGTCCCTGAATCCCGTCCGGGAAGGCCGGAAAATTATCGACATCGGTCGTGATCATCAACTGACCGCCCGCCTGGGCGCCTTCGATGAGAAGCGGACGGAGATTGGCCCTCGCCGCATAGATCGCAGCCGTCAAACCCGCCGGTCCCGATCCGATGATGACGACATCTTTTGGTGATTCCGTCATTTCAACCGCCGAGATCGTTGAGCGCGTCCTTCAAGCTCTTGCGAACGCAGGTAAAAATGGGGGTGTCTCTCAGGGTATATCGGCTGGCTTCCGCCTCCCGAAGCTCCATAACCAGATCGAGAAAGTCGGCCGGATAGTCGCTTTCAAAGGCGACAACAAACTCCGCATCATCCAAACCGAAGGAATAGGAGGTGTTGATTTTTACGGTCGGATACTTATGGCCGATTTCAATGTGCTCGGTCATCATGCCTTGGCGGGCCGCTTTCGTGAGGAGATACCATTCTCGTGTTTTGACGAATGGGTATATAAAAAGGTATTTGGCCTCCCCTGGAACCACCGTGAGGCGGCTGGACTCCGACCCTTCATGTTCGTGGTGATCAACATAGATTGAGCGTTTGGTCATCGCGATATAAGAGTAGGGCGTGTCGAAATATTTTCCGATACCGGTCGACAAGAGCTTTGCCATCATGTCCTGCAGTGTTTCTAGGTCGTAACTGACCCGCCAGAGCATTATATCGACTTCCGCCCGAATACCGACGGTGGAATAAGGAACAACGATCGATTTCGAATGATATTCGTCGATGACCGCGATGAACTCTCGCTTGCCGGATTCGCGCTCATCGGCCGAAAGCCGTCTCCAGGCTGGATCGACCTTCAGAAAAAGATAATTGACATATTGCCGTTTAATTTCCGCCATCAATCGTTCCTCCTATTTCCATGGTGTTCCAGTCTGTTCCATCAGCACAACCTAGCCGATTTTATCAACGCCGTGCGAATGAAATCAACCACTTTATCTGTTGTCGACGACATGCACTGCCGCATCGGAGCCTGATATTTGACAATTTTTCCTCAATGGAGATACAATTACTTTTTTCAATGGGTCAAGTGTGAATAAGGTAACGAACAAATACCGAGCTATTCCTCTCCTGATGCTATTTGCCGTATCGTTTGTGTTTATGGGATGCATGACAGGGCCTTCTCGACATCTTAAATCGGATGGATTGGAGGTCGGCATGACTCAGGAGGCCGTTAAGTCGCTGATCGGGGAGCCGACCGGTTTTCACCGAAGACAAATTTCGCCCGATGACTTTAGGGAAATTTGGGTTTACCATGTTAAAAATCCAAACCTGTTGGAGCGCCATCTCTATCCGGTCATTCATTTGATCGTATTCAGCAACGGCAAGTTGCTGGCCCAGAACCCCCACAATCCCTATGCCGCCCGAAATACTTTTTAAGGAGTTGGCCTTCCGATCGATTCCTGTTTATACGTTATCTTGAGTGAACGGAAAGGGTTATTGACTTGATAGGATCTATTCGAAAAAAAACGATGTCTGGACACTGATGCATTGAGGACCTCAGGTGCAGGATCAGGGTCCTCGGTTGAGGCTATGAAAAAAACACGTTCCTCATGCGAAACGACAAAGGCGGCGTACCCAAGTGGTTAAGGGAGCAGTCTGCAAAACTGCGATTCAGCGGTTCAAATCCGCTCGCCGCCTCCATTCCCCCCGCCAACAATCTTAAAATAATCTCTATTCGGATAAGTCCGATCAACCTGAAACACTCTTGAAACGGGCCTGTCGAAACCGCCGGTTGATTCGATCACAACCTCATATTTCTTAACCCCATGACCTTGGGGTTAAAATCGTCAGTACCGTCCTAAGAAACAGACGTCCCGCTTCAAAACCACCCCATTTCAAGTGGTCCGGTCTTCTAAATAATTCAAGGGCATCGCCCACTTATATAAAGGGGAGTGAGCACACCGATGGTCGTCACTTGGTTCAATCTCGACGGGAGGGGAGCCTCCCTTGACAGATGACCACTGTATGATACCTTTATGGGCAATGTCTCCCACCAACTTTTCTGATTTCCGGAGGAAATATGCAGGCTGAAATTTTAATCATCGAAAACAGTGTTTTTGAAGCCAAACGACTTCGGACGCTTTTGGAGGGCATGGGCCACCTCTCTGTGACCGCCGAAACCGGCAGAGAAGGCATGAAATTGGCTTCGGAACGCAATCCAGATCTCATTTTTGTAGATTTAACCCTAAAAGATGTCTCCGCCATAGAGATCTGCCGATGGTCGAAATTAAACGGCGAAACCAAGGACATCCCCATCATTATCTTAGGAGATCGTACGGAAATCCAGGCGCGAATCAATTGTATGGAGGAAGGTGCGGCCGACATTATCATTAAGCCGGTCGATGAACTGGAAGTCAAAGCCAGGGTGGATGCCGTGCTTCGAGAAAAATCGCTTCGCATCGCACTGGATCAAAAAGAAAAAGAATACAACGAATTACTCTTCAATATGCAGTCCGGCACCATCTCCGATCCGGTGACTGGACTTTTGAGCAAAGACCATTTCCAGAGGATCCTGGCTCAGGCGTTTGAAACGAGGGGTCGTCATGGCCAAGCCCTCTCATGTTTGATGATCGAGATCGATCGATTTAAGAAAGTGCGTGCCTCCTCCAAACAAGAGGCAACGGAGGAGGTCTTAAGAACGATTGCAAGGGTGGTTCAAAAGCAAATACGACGAGGCGACACCGCCGTGCGTTACAGCGATGATCGCTTTGCACTCCTCTTAAGGAAGCAAGACTCGGGAGAAGCAGAGAAGGTCGCCATGCGGATCATCGAGAACATCCATGCTGCTTCATGCGGGAAGAATTCCAACAAGGCGCCGAGCGTTTCGGTCAACATCGGTATTGTTTCGATTCCGGATCCGGAGATCAAGCAGGTCAAGCAAGTGCTTCAGTGTGTCGACTACGCACTCGACAAGGCAAAGAAAATGGGTGGGGACTCGGTCCAGTCCGCCACCATGCAAGAATGCAATAGTGATGAGGGGTCCAACAAAAATGGACGGACTATCTCCCCTCAATCCACCCCAAAAAAAACCACCAGTAGTTCCAAAAAAAAGCCAGGAAAGGTTTCATCGATCACTCGCCTAAAAACCGCCCCCTAACGATTCGGTCATTGAAAACATATCGGATTTTCCACCGGCCCACCGCTTTGACACCAATACGCAACCTTCATGTTTCTATGTTCCCATGCCCTTTCTTTCTCAGCCCTAGACACCTCCCAGGGGTAAACTGAAGTCGATGGGTAACCCCATCGCCCTTGAGAAATTGGTTCTTTACTCACATCCGACGGTTTAAGCCGAACCGGGCTGGTTGAATGCATGGGACCGATGTGAACTGAAAACCTGATATTGTTGATTGAATTTGTCATGATGATGCGGGTCTTTTTAATATGGCAATTCAAATCGATCATATTTTTTGGACGAAAACTTGAAGCGATGTATCATTCCCAAATAAGGCCGCCAAGGGCAAGAACGAACTCACCCCTTTTATTGCTTCAGAAACTTCACATAATCTTCATTTAATTCAAACAAAAAGGAGTTTAAAATGAAATTGAGTATAGAAAAAACGATGCTCGTTTTGTCGGCACTCAGTGCCATCCAATTTGTTGCAAGCAGGCAGGGATCGGAACGGCGACGGCCGAAACCATCCGGATCGACGGATCCAACACGGTCTATCCGATTTCCGAGGCCGTCGCCAAGGAATTAGGGCGCGTGAACCGCAAAGACCGCGTGACCATCGGCGTCTCGGGAACCGGCGGCGGGTTCAAAAAGTTCTGCAACGGCGAAACCGATATCAATGACGGTCTCCGAGCTGAAAAAGATTTAAAAACCCATTGCCAAAGGCAGGATCACGCGATGGACTCATGTCCATCCCAGCTGCCCGGACAAAACCATCACCCTTCATGAGCCCGGCATCGTCCTTACGAAAAAAGGGGAAAACATCGGAGTTTCGATTGAACCATTGATGACCTCCGGTCAGTGACCCCACACAAGGGTGCGACGGCAGGATGAAAAAATAGATCGCAGTGTGCCTCGGACCATATGGTTGTTGTTTTCGAAACGGTTGCCGCAAGGAAAAGGGGTGTTGCCGATGAAACCAAAAAAAACGGTCTTATTTGTATGTATCGAAAACGCCTGTAGAAGCCAGATGGCGGAGGCTTTTGCCCGGATGCTCGGATCGGATGTCATCGATCCTTACAGCGGCGGCTCTCAGCCATCCGGCAAGGTGAACGAAAAAGCGATGGCTTCGATGAGAAAAATCGGCTGCGACTTGCGCCTCCAGACCTCCAAAGGATTGGATCGGATTCCCAATATTGAATATGACCTGCTTGTGACCTTGGGGTGCGGCGATGCTTGCCCCACCGTCCCGGCAAAATATCGGGAGGATTGGGCGATCCCGGACCCCAAAAAGATGCCGATGAAACAATTTGACGAGGTCAGAGACCTCATACGCCACAAGGTCGCATCCTTGGTTGCAGATCTAAGGCCGAGGTTGCAGATCTAAGGCCGAGGTTGCAGATCTAAGGCCGAAGCCGGATGAATGAGAAGAGGGTTTTCCGGGGGCAAGGAGGTGCTTTCCCGACTGAGACAGCAGACACGGCCGGGTTTTTTCTTCTTGTCTTCGGCGCCATCTTCCGGATTGCACGCAAATTTTTTAAGGCCGACAAAAACATCGAACACAATAATACCTTCAATGCTTCGGTCGATGCGATCATAATCGTGCTTATCCCGCCTAGCCAGATAGCATTACATATGTAATGCTATCTGGCTAGAACAGGCCGAAATCTTAGGATATTTTTATAAAATAGCAACACGAGAATTGATATTTGGAGAGCGGTTCGATACTATCCAGAAACGAGATACTAATTTGTTCACGGCGACATCTCGGTCGAAAATCAATTGGGGAAGGGAAGCGCTTTCACCGTTACGATTCCAAGGAAAATTTAAAATCACCTCAAACGATAATCCGGCCTTGAAACTTGAATGAAGATCTGTATGCGAATCTCCTCATTCGACCCCAAAAACCGCAACCTTCGTCTTGCCCACTTAAAACCCCTGTGCTATAATCCGCTTTCTTAAACTGTGCCATCGAACTTGAGGCTGAAACCTCCCTTTGATCTCCCATCGGTTTGTTTTCATTATATTAACTTTTCCCGTTTAAAAGGGTCCTTCCCATGCATTTTGGCGTTGTTGTGTTTCCCGGATCGAACTGCGATCATGACTGCTACGATGCCGCTCAACGCATTTTAGGAGAACCAACCCAGTTCATTTGGCATCGGGAAAAAACTTTACCGGACTGCGATGTGGTGATCGTTCCGGGCGGGTTTTCCTATGGTGATTATCTGCGTGCCGGAGCGATTGCGCGCTTTTCACCCATTATGGAGGCGGTGCGAACATTCGCCGACAAAGGGGGCTATGTACTGGGTATCTGCAACGGCTTCCAGATCCTCGTCGAAGCCGGCTTGCTACCGGGCGTGCTCTTACGGAACCGGACGATGAAATTTATTTGTCAGTGGACGACGCTTCGTGTCGAGACGACCGCGGGCCCCTTTACAACAAACTATCGCCCCAAGCAAGTGATTTCGCTACCGATTGCCCATTACGATGGGAATTATTACATTGATCCGGCGGGCCTTGAAACCCTAAAGGCCAACGATCAGATTGTTTTTCGCTATGCGAGTGAGACCGGGGAAGTGACCGATGCCGCCAATCCGAACGGTTCGGTCGAAAATATCGCCGGGATTTGTAACCCAGCGGGAAACGTGCTGGGAATGATGCCGCATCCGGAACGGGCGGCCGATCCCATCCTCGGCGGCGCGAACGGGATCCCCCTTTTCCGGTCTCTTTTGAGTAAAGCGCATGGCTGAAGTGAAAGCAGAAGACATCGCCAAACATCCGCTGACAAAGGAAGAGTACGAGAAGATCTGCAGTCTCCTGGATCGAAAGCCGAACTCTTGCGAGCTGGCGATCTTTTCGGCGATGTGGAGCGAGCACTGTAGTTATAAAAGCTCCAAAGTCCATCTTAAGCGTTTTCCGACCACGGGACCACAAGTCATCGAAGGCCCGGGCGAGAATGCGGGCGTGGTTGACATCGGCGAGGGCTGGGTCGCCGTCTTTAAGATCGAAAGCCACAATCATCCCTCTTATATCGAACCCTATCAAGGCGCGGCGACCGGTGTGGGCGGCATTCTCCGCGACATCTTTACCATGGGCGCGCGGCCGGTCGCACTGCTCAATTCGTTGCGTTTTGGTCCGCTCGATCAACCGAAAAATCGTTACCTGCTCGAACACGTGGTCGAAGGCATCGCGGGCTACGGCAATTGCATGGGCGTGCCGACCGTGGGCGGCGAGATCGTCTTCCACGACATCTATTCCAGAAATCCCCTCGTGAACGTCTTTTGCCTCGGCATCGCTCGGAAGGAAGAAATTTACCGTGGGACGGCGGGCGGCGTCGGCAATCCCGTCATCTATGTCGGTTCGAAAACGGGGCGCGACGGTATCCACGGGGCGACGATGGCCAGCGCGGAACTGACGCAGTCCGCCGAAAAGCGCCACACCGTTCAAGTCGGCGATCCTTTCACCGAGAAGCGGCTCTTGGAGGCCTGCCTCGAATTGTTCAAAATGGATGTCATCGTCGGCATTCAGGACATGGGCGCAGCGGGACTGACCAGTTCGTCCTCCGAGATGGCGGATCGCGGAAAAACGGGTCTCGATATCGACCTGCTTAAAGTGCCTCGGCGGGAAGAAGGCATGATTCCGGAGGAAATTATGATTTCGGAGTCGCAAGAGCGCATGTTGATCGTGGCCAAAAAAGACCGCGAAGTGGAAGTCGAGAAGATCTTTCAGAAGTGGGACCTCGACTTTTCCGTCATCGGAACGGTCACGGACGACCGGACCTTAAGGGTCAGGGAAGGCAAGGCCGTCGTCGCGGAAATCCCGGTCGAGGCCCTGACTTCCAAAGCGCCTCTTTATGAGCGACCCCTGGCCGAACCCAAATTTCAAGAGATGCTCCAAGGCTTGAATGTCGATACCTTGCAGCCACCCGCATCCTACGCCAAGGCCTTGTTGGCCTTATTGGCCACACCGAACCTGTCCAGCAAGGAATGGGTCTATCGGCAGTACGACCACATGGTGCAAACGAATACCGTAGTGGGTCCGGGGGCCGATGCCGCGGTGATCCGCATCAAGGACACGAATAAGGCCTTGGCGATGACGGTGGACGGCAACAGCACCTACTGCTTGTTGAATCCCTACTATGGTGGGGCGATTGCCGTGGCCGAGGCCGCGCGCAACTTGGTTTGCGTCGGCGCAAAGCCCTTGGCCTTGAGCGACTGTCTCAACTTCGGCAGCCCGGAGAAACCGGAGACGATGTGGCATTTTTCGGCCTGTATCGAAGGGATGGTGGATGCCTGCACGCGTTTCGAGATTCCCGTCGTCAGCGGCAACGTCAGTTTTTATAACGAGGCCCTCGACATGGGGATCTATCCCACACCGGTGGTCGGCATGGTGGGTTTGATCGAATCGGTCGAATATCACCTAAACCCGGGGTTTAAAGACGCGGGGGAACACATTCTTCTTATTGGCGACACGCGCGAGGAGCTGGGCGGCACGGCCTATCTCAACACCATTCACCATCAGGAGCGGGGTTACCCACCCATTCTCGATTTCGAAAAGGAAAAGAGGGTACAGGCAATGGTCTTAGAAGCAGTGCAATCGGGTTTTTTAACATCAGCGCACGATTGTTCCGAAGGCGGTTTGGCCGTGGCTTTGGCGGAATCTTGTCTCTTGTCCTCACCCCCGCTGGGTGGTATGATTACCTTGCAAACCCAAACGATCCGGATGGATGGTTATCTCTTTGGAGAATCGCAGTCCCGGATTCTGGTCACCGTGAAAGACGAATATCTCGCGCAAGTCAAAAATCTCATTCAAGAAAAAGCACTGCCTTATACCCTGTTGGGGAAAACCGGCGGCAAGGGTCTTCGGATTTCAATCGAAAATCAGGTTCCGCCGCTCCTCGATGTTTCAATGGAGGCGATGCGGTCGGCCTATGCCGGAGGTTTAAAGGGATTTTTCGAAAAAGAAGCAAAGGAAGAATCATGATTAACGAAACGCATCTCGATAAGATGCATGAAGAGTGCGGTATTTTCGGGATTTACGGCCACCCCGAAGCCGGTAACCTGACCTATCTCGGTCTCTATGCCTTGCAGCATCGCGGCCAAGAAGCCAGCGGCATCGTGACCTACGATGGGAAACGCTTCCACCAGGAACGGGGCACGGGGCTGGTTGCCGACATCTTTTCGGGGCGGCGTTTAAGGCGTTTGAAAGGCCACGCCGCCATCGGGCACAACCGTTATTCCACAACCGGCGAAAGCAACCTGGAAAACATACAGCCCATTCTCGTCAACTATGCCTTGGGGACCCTGGCCATGGTTCACAACGGCAACTTGATCAATGCGCCGCACTTGCGTGACGAACTGGAGGCCTACGGGGCGATTTTTCAATCCTCCATGGACAGCGAAGTTATCGTGCACCTCATCGCCCATTCGATGCGCAGAAATGTGGCGCCCCGCATTGTCGAGAGCCTGGGCCGGGTGCGCGGCGCTTATTCGCTTTTGTTTTTGTCGGAAGAAGGCCTCATTGGTGTGCGCGATCCCTATGGCGTCCGCCCGCTGTCTCTGGGCAAGGTCAAGGGGGGCGGCTACGTCTTGGCATCCGAAACCTGCACCTTCGATTTGATCGAGGCTGAGTTCATCCGGGATATCGAACCGGGGGAAGTGGTGCATATCAACGACAAGGGCGTCCAATCTTTTAAACCCTTTCCGAAGGCCAAACCGGCTCAATGCGTCTTTGAATATGTTTATTTTTCACGACCCGACAGTCATATTTTCGGTCGAAGCGTTTATGCAATTCGCAAACGGCTGGGCCGCGAGTTGCTTAAGGAGAACGGGGTCGATGCCGATGTGGTTATTCCCGTACCCGATTCCGGCGTGCCGGCCGCCTTGGGCTATTCCGAAGCCGCGCTGATCCCTTATGACAGCGGCCTCATCCGCAATCACTATGTCGGCCGGACCTTTATCGAGCCCCGGCAATCGATCCGCCACTTCGGTGTCAAAATCAAACTCAATGCCGTGCGTGAAATCCTGGAAGGCAAGCGGGTGGTGGTGGTCGACGACTCCCTCGTCCGCGGCACGACCAGCCGAAAGATCGTGAAAATGATCCGCGCGGCGGGCGCCAAGGAAATCCACGTACGCATTAGTTCCCCGCCGATTGTCTCGCCTTGTTTTTATGGGATCGATACCCCGACACGTCAAGAATTGGTGGCATCGAGTCATAGCGTGGAGGATATTCGAAAATATATCACGGCGGACAGTTTGGCCTATCTTTCAAACGAAGGGATGTTCCGTGCCGTGTACAACGATCGCCAATCCACGAACAAAGATTTTTGCACCGCCTGCTTCACCGACGATTATCCCATTCCATTCACCAGTGAAGAGATTATTCAAATCGGCCTCTTCGAGAACACGGTTGCCCCAAAAAATTAGTATCGGTTCATGACCGGCACGCTCTACATCGTCAGCACTCCCATCGGTAATTTAGAAGACATCGGCTTCCGCGCCGTCCGGATTTTAAAGGAGGTCGAAACAATTGCCGCGGAGGATACGCGTCATACGCGAAAACTCCTCAACCATCTTCAAATCGATACGCCCTTAACCAGTTACCACGACCACAACAAGGAAAGGAAAACACCTGTCCTTATCCAAAGGATGAAAGACGGGGCGTCATTCGCCCTCGTCTGTGACGCGGGCACCCCGACGCTTTCGGATCCCGGTTACTACCTCATTACCAAAGCCATCGCCGCCGGCATCGCCGTCAGCCCCATCCCCGGTCCCAGTGCGCTCACGGCGGCGCTTGCCATCTCCGGTCTGCCGACCGACCGCTTCGTCTTCGAAGGCTTTCTCCCGAGAAAGAAAGGCAGAACGAAAAGACTCGAAGCACTTTCCAATGAGGAACGCACGATCGTCATATACGAATCGCCCCACCGCATCGCGTCGCTCCTGAAAGCCGTCCAAGCGCACATGGGCGCACGCCGCGTGGCCGTGTGCCGGGAATTGACCAAGGTTTACGAAGCGGTGATTCGCGGTGAGGTTTCGGAGGTGATCGCATTGCTGGATAAACAGAAAGTCAAAGGCGAAGTGACGCTCGTGGTGGAAGGAAGCAGAGAAAAAAAGCGGATGAATACCGGCGAGGTGCGGGCATCCAAGGCAGGGGATCGTGCCATTCCGCATGGCCGCTGAAGGAAGAAAGAGGAATGTTAGATATTAAACAAACCGGCGAATAAGTGAATCACACCCGCAATGAGCGCCAAGGCGCTCATTATCAAGATCGTATTCACAGAATACTTCAGCGCCAGATACGATTTTCGATGGGTTTCCTTCAGTTTCTTTGTTCTTTCGAGAATTGGAGCCAGGCCGGAAAACACGATATTCGCAAGACCTCTTCGGTCCCCCTCCATATTCGGGGTGACCGTCAAACGCATAAGCAATTGATATGGAAAATTAAAAATTCGACCCAATATATTCATTGGTCTTTCAACGTCACACATTAAAATAAGTCTGTTTTGGTCGGCGTTGTTGCGAGCAAAATGCAGATAAGTTTCATCAAACATAAAGGCCTCACCGTCTCGCCATGAATACTTTTTCCCATCGACATTGATATAGCAATCGTTTGAATTCGGTGTGGATAAGCCCAGATGATATCTCAATGAAGTTGCCACCGGATCTAAGTGGCGCGTCAGTTGGGAGCCGGGGGGTAAAATGGAAAACATGGCGCCCTTGACCGACGGAATGTTTTCTAAAATCCGGACCGTTTCAGGACATAAACGTTTGGCCGAATGGTGGACATAGCCATACCATTTCAAGTAAAACTTGCTCCATCCATATTTGTAGAAAGTGCGGAAACCGATATCGTAATACGCGTTTTCCCCCGGTTGCTTTGTTCGTTCAAAATGGCCCTTTTCATATAGAGCAAGCACTTCTTTACGAATGATTTGCCAATGTTCATGAATCTCATCCAGCTCTCTGAAGTGCTCCATATCCATAATAGCGCATCGCGCACGTCGCTTTGTGAACAGATAAAGATAACAATTCAGCGGTGTAAAAATCGGCCAACCTTTCCTGAGGTATTCGGCAAGATTGACATAACGTT
Organism: Nitrospiria bacterium; assembly: GCA_046756925.1. Classification (GTDB taxonomy): domain Bacteria; phylum Nitrospirota; class Nitrospiria; order SBBL01; family JAADHI01; genus JAJDBU01. The sequence continues at coordinate 2,535 of JBHHXH010000006.1, read as the reverse complement.
CATGTCCTCTCAAACGATAAACGTAGGTCATCGATCCCACAATCAGAGTACTCAGGATCAGCATGCTGACGATCACAGACATGGTGTGATTAAAATTCCCCTAGCATAAGAAAACCAAAGAGCCAAACCGATTTTGTTTTAAACCTCGTGAAAGGACCGAGAGGTAAACAAATGGGAATGCGTTTAGCCGGGATTGTAGGAATACGCTTTGTGCCGGACCATTCCCCTTTCTTTTAGATCGCATTCCAACGAAGGAGATGCTAGCAAAAACGGGAGGAAATTAACAGGGTTTTTTAGGGTTTTTCAAGAGCTTCAGGAAAGAAAAGCTGTTTTGGGAAGGTCTTGTAATCCCGCATTGTCTTTGCTTATACCTGATTTGAGCGGCTCACCTATCTTTGAACCCAAAAAGAACAATACGAAGCGGAGGGCATGCGCGCTTTAAAAAAAGCGTCTTAGTGCCTTTCAACCTTTTCTAAAATCTCTTGCGCGTGTCCTTCCGGTTTGACGTCGTACATGACCTCGGCCAATCGGCCTTCTTTATTGATGACAAATGTGGACCGCAAAATCCCCATTCTCTTAAAACCGTATTTTTTTCTCTCCCGCCAGACATCGTAACGCTCACAGAGCTCCCCCGTTGTGTCCGCCAACAATACCACTTGTAAGCCGTGTTTTTCGATAAAGGCCTTGTGGCTGTCGCAGGAATCCTTGCTGACGCCGATGACGACGGTATCTAATGCCTCAAATGCCTCCGCCAACGCGGTAAACTGATTGGCTTCGATCGTGCATCCCGGCGTATCGTCCTTGGGGTAAAAATAAAGGACGACGTTCTTTTTTCCTTTGAAATCGGAAAGGGTGATGACTTGGTTGTTTTGATCGGGAATAGAAAAATCCGGTGCGGGATCTTGTGTCTTTAGCATCGGGCCTCCTGATTAAAATATTTTTTGGGTTGATATACGAACCATCTTTCGAGGGATCAAGAACAGGAAAAAGTATCCATTTTAGAATCGGAGATCTTCGATTCAGCATATTTTAGCAAATTCATACTTGTCTTTGAAGCCCCTCCGGCAGCCCTCTTCATAACGGGGATTCACCCGTCCTTTGCCGACCTTTCGGCAGTCGTGCTCACATCCGGGCAGCCCGCTTGACCGCCTGTCAACGACCCAGCACACCGGCCCTCTCGTTTAGCTTTAAAAACAGGAGCTTGGATCCTTTTTATCGTCTATATAGATCCAGGGCATGCTTTATGCTGTCTAGATGGGATAGTCAGGCGCCCAGGAAATGCGAATATTCGTTTTCTTGGCGAGAGCGAGGATAAGGAGGATGGAACGATGAAAAAACTGTTCGCAACGGACGATTCGGTCACAGCCTTTATCCTGCGGCTGATGCTGGGTATCGTCATCTTTCCGCACGGTGCACAAAAGCTCTTTGGCTGGTTTGGCGGTTTCGGTTTTTCGGGCACCATGGGGGCCTTCACGGAAAGCATGGGCATCCCGTCTGTCGTCGCCTTTCTGGTGATTATCGGGGAATCCTTCGGGGCCATCGGTCTGATCGCCGGTTTTCTCACACGGTTTACGGCGGCGAGTCTGGCCGTGATCATGTTGGGCGCGATCCGTTTGGCCCACTGGCAGCACGGTTTCTTTATGAACTGGTTCGGCCAACAGAAGGGAGAAGGGTTTGAATTCCATCTCTTGTTCCTCGCCATCTGTGCGGCCTTGATGATCATGGGGGGCGGAAAATGGTCGGTGGACCGGGAAATCTCGAAACGCCTGGCCGCTTAAGGGCGCGCCCCTGGCAATTCCACACGTTTCGATCGGTTCGACCCACGGTCCGTACAGTATATTTTTTTTATCACCCGCAAAAACCGAATGGAGGACATATCATAAAAAAAGGCTTGCCCATATTGATCTTGATCTTGTTATTTTCCCTTGCCGCCCCAGCCGATGCTGAGGACGTCAAGCCCGTTCAGATTGGAGACGGCGTTTACGTCTATGACCCTGGGAATATGTATATCTCCATGTTCGTTGTTACACCGGCGGGGGTGATTGTGATCGAACCGGTCAACTCCGGTCATTCGAAAGGGATGCTCAAGGCGATCCGAAGCGTGACGGATCAGCCGATCCGCTACCTCCTGCCCAGCCACAATCATTGGGACCACGCCAATGGTGGACAGGTCTTTCGGGACGAAGGCGCGACGATCGTCTCCCATGTCGAGGCCTACGAATGGATGAGGGCCAACCCGCATCCAGACCTCGCCCTGCCGGACGAAAGTTGGGCGGGCAATCGAAAAGACATTGTCTTGGGCGGCACCACCCTGGAACTACACTATTTGGGAATGAATCACGGATTGGGAATGACGGTTTTTCGATTGCCGAAGGAAAAGATCGTGTATATTGCCGACCTGGTTGCGCCGAATCGGGTCCTCTTTGGAATTGCCCCGGACTTTAATATAACTTGCCTCTTAACAATACTCAGTAGTTGGAGTATAATCCAATAAATTCAATTTGTTAGGAGGCAAGTGATGAAAATGGAGCAAGT
>JBHHXH010000005.1:0-60062 GCA_046756925.1 Nitrospiria bacterium | reverse complement strand
CGTCAAGAAGAAAACGGCTGCAAAGCCGAAGGCCGCCGTCAAGAAGAAAACGGCTGCAAAGCCGAAGGCCGCCGTCAAGAAGAAAACGGCTCCTGCTAAAAAGAAGTAAACAAAACTTGGGGGGCTTTGCCCCCCCTTTTTTTCATAATAATGCTGTTTTATTTAACTGGACATGGATGCTGTATGGCCCAAAACCAACGCATCTCTGGTTAGACAGGCAAAGGAAAGCTTTGGAATATTTCGGCAGGGTAAGGCTTCAAAGACGGCTCCTTCATTGTGGGAGCGGAAACAAGCCGCCAGGCTTTCTTGTTTTTTAGAATTTCTTTCACGAGGGCAGTGTGAAGCTGGTGCCCGGAGCAATCCGCTTCCACGTGTCCCAGGATAGGTTTTCCGAGCAACGAGATATCGCCGATCAAATCCAATATCTTATGTCGCACAAATTCATCGGCAAAGCGCAATCCTTGCTCGTTTAATACCGCCTCTTCACCAATCACAACCGCATTATCAAGCGACCCCCCCATCGCAAATCCTTGAGACCGCAAATACGGGATGTCCTTCAAAAAGGCAAAGGTTCGGGCGGGGGCTATTTCTCCGAGAAAAGCCCGTGGATTGTGCCCATAACGATAGGATTGTCTCGACACAACAGGGTGGTCGAATGAAATTTTGTAAGAAACTTCAAATGACGATCCAGGTCGAACGGCGATTGATTTTTTCTGCTCGGATACTTTAATCGGCTTCATAATTTCAATAAAAGATCGTTCCGCCGATTGTTTGGATATTCCGGCGTCTCGCAGCAATGTCATAAACGGAAGCGCGCTCCCGTCCATTGCAGGCACTTCAGGACCGTCCAACTCCACGATAAGATTGTCGATGCCAACCGCCGATACAGCGGCCAATAGATGCTCGACGGTTTGCACGGTTGCTCCTCCCACTCCTATTATGGTAGAAAATTGAGAAGGAATCACATGGGCTTCATTCGCTGGAATGACAAGCCCGCCAAGATCTTTTCTAACGAAGAGAATGCCATCTTCGGCATTAGCAGGGAGGAGCCGTATATGGATTTCTTTTCCGGAGTGAAGCCCGACTCCGTTGCAGGACACTGTGTTGGAAATTGTTTTTTGCTGCACCATCAAAATATCCTCATCAATTCATATAAATACAAAATGTAGGGCAATCATCCAAATCCATGGACGATGAATCAAGCAATGTTCATACCAAAATATATGTAAATATTTTTATGAAAGTTGCCTTTTATTATCAATTTGTTATGATTAAAAACTTCGTGTAGGCTTTAAAAGAATGCTGCCTGTGTTGTAAAAGTCATACAGGTAGAAAATCGATTGTTGCAATATAACAACATTTTTACAACATCGAACAGGACCGACTACAAATAATATGATGCCTTTCAATGCCGTCATAAACCGAAATAAAAAGCCCAGTATCGTCTTTGCCGCCGCGGAGGCCTTGCCCTTTGCAAAAACGGGAGGCCTTGCGGATGTTGTGGGAGCGCTTTCCGCCGCATTGGTTCAAAAAGGTGCGTCCATTACGGTTTTTTTACCCCTTTACAGCCAAATCGACCAGCACCGTTTTTTATTGAAGGACACCGAAAAAGAGATCTCCATCCCGATATCGGACCGGAAGGAACAGGGTCGTTTATACACAAGTTATCATGATGGCGTGCATTATGTTTTTATTGCGCACGACCGCTACTTTAACCGGCCGGGATTTTATGGAACCGGGGAAGGCGATTATTTTGACAATGCCGAACGGTATCTTTTTTTTTCAAGAGGCGTTATCGAAGGCGCAAATGCCTTAGGCCTTCAACCAGATGTATTCCATTGCCACGATTGGCATAGCGCTTTGATCCCCTTATACCTTAAAACCGTGTATGCCGATATTTTTCCTCATATTCCAACGGTTCTCACCGTTCATAACCTCGGCTACCAAGGTATTTTTTGGCACTATGACTGGCATCTATTGAAATTGCCGTGGGACTATTTCAACGATCAACACTTAGAGTTTTTCGGGAAAATCAACTTCCTGAAAGGAGGACTGCTGTATGCCGACCTGCTCACAACGGTGAGCACCACGTACGCCAGGGAGATTCAAAACCCTGAAAACGGATTTGGCTTGGATGGGGTTTTTAGAATGAGAAAAGAAGATCTCCATGGTATCATAAACGGCATCGATACAGTGGAATGGGATCCATCCCACGACCCGCACATTGCCGCGCACTATACAGCAAACATTGTTTCCGGAAAATATAACTGCAAGGCTGCCCTCCAAAAAGAACTGGGGTTTCCCGTCAAAAAGAATATCCCCCTTCTTGGTATGATTTCCCGTTTGGCGGACCAAAAAGGAATCGACCTGGTTGCCGGCGTTTTTAACAAAATCATGAAATATCCGCTTCAAATCGTCATTTTGGGGGCTGGAGAAAAAAAACACGAAATCATGTTGCGTGAAATCTCAGAACGGTATCCGGATCAAGCCGTCGTGAAAATTGCTTACGATCCGGCACTGGCACATCGGATAGAAGCCGGAGCGGATATTTTCCTCATGCCTTCGCGTTATGAGCCTTGCGGCCTCAACCAGATGATGAGTTTACGCTACGGCACGGTCCCGATCGTGCGGGCGACCGGCGGTCTTCACGACACCGTCAGCGTGTATAATTGGAAGACGGGCAAGGGGAACGGGTTTAAATTTAAATCGGCAACGGATAGGGCATTCATGAGACAGATCAAGAAAGCACTTTCTTTATACAAGGATAAAAAACATTGGCTTGCATTGATGAAAAACGGCATGGAGGGCGACTATTCTTGGAAAGCCTCTGCAGACACTTACTTCCGCCTATTTGAAACAATCATCGAACGACAGGAGAACAGATGACGATCGGCGTATTAACAGGGGGGGGAGATTGCCCAGGGCTCAATGCCGTCATCAGGGCCATTGTCAAATCTGCAAGCACTTGCCATCAATGGAATGTCATTGGTATTGAGGAAGGATATGACGGGTTGAGAACACCCGTCAAAACACGGCCCCTCACCGCCTCCACAATTCGAGGCATCCTGCCCATGGGTGGCACTATCTTGGGCGCTGCAAGCGGAATGGACCCGGCAAAGGTGCTGGAGGAAACAGATGATCTAGAGGGCGGGAAAATCACCCGAGAAATTAAAAAAAACATTCAAGAACTCCGTCTTTCCTGCCTCATTGCCATGGGGGGCGACGGAACGATGAAAATCGCTCAAGCCCTGCATCGAGAAGGGATTCCGGTCATTGGGATCCCAAAGACCATCGACAACGACATCCCGAACACGGATCTTACTTTCGGTTTTCAAACCGCTGTGAATACGGCAACGGATGCGCTTGATAAGCTCCACACAACGGCCGAAAGCCACCACCGTGTGATTGTTGTCGAGGTCATGGGACGTTACGCTGGATGGATCGCCCTCGAAGCCGGGATTGCTGGGGGCGCCGATGTCATCTTGATTCCGGAGATTCCTTTTCACATCGACCAAGTGCGCAAGAAGATCGTCAACCGTTATGAGCAAGGGCATCGATTTTCAATTGTCGTGGCCGCAGAAGGGGCGAAGCCATTTGGTGGAGAAATGTCGGTCATTAAACGGTCCGATTCGGGATATGTCGAACGCCTTGGAGGCATCGGAAACAAGGTGGGGGAACAAATCGCCGTTCGGACCTCCATGGATGTCCGTGTCACCGTTTTAGGACACCTCCAACGCGGAGGGTCTCCCACGCCATTCGACCGGATCCTGGCGACCCGTTTTGGCGTCGCCGCCGTTGAATTCATTTCAAAAAAACGCTTTGGAGAAATGGTGTGCCTGCATCACAACAATATCCAATCCACCCCGCTGGCCTCGGTGATTCACGATTTAAAAACCGTTCCACCCGAGGGCTCCCTTGTGAAAACCGCGGAAGCGCTCGGAATTTCTTTTGGACGATTCCCATAAAAAGCTGTTTCAATCATGTTCGCTTTCCAGCCGTTTAGGAAATTAGAACAGGAAGTTTTTCCGTACCTTTGCCATTCTAAAACGCTCAGATAGGCCGTCACACAACTTGCGGGCCAGCCGGACACCTGCACTACGCACTGTAAAGTTCCCAATTTTAGTATCAGTCATCAGTAGAAACTTTGGTTATTTATTTGCCTTGAGAAATTCATAAAGGGGTCTATTCCCCAAAAACTGATGAGGCCGCTCTGCGTTATATTCATACATCCAAGGTGTTGTCTGTTCCCTGACTTCATCCAGATCCGAGAACAGATGCAGGTCTAAAACATCTTCTCGGCACGTCCGGTTGAATCGTCCGATATACGCATTTTGTGCGGGCTTGCCCCGGCTGGATAAAGCCAAGTCGACCGGATGTTTTTCAGCCCATTCATGTAGTTTGTTCAAAATAAATTCGGCGTAGATTCTTTTAACGGGAAAATATGTTTTTTGAACTTTTCAATATATTTCCCATCAAGATGCGAATAGCTGATAAAAAGTTTTAATTTTTCATTTTGATTCATGGAGTTATTTTCCCGTTTTTATTTGCATATGGCAGTCACTCATTTATACAACAATATTGATGAATAACGATTGATGTAATTAGCCAGTGAAATAATAGCTAAAATTAGAACCAGCCATGTAGAGTTCATTCTACGAAACAAATTGGGTGATTCTGTTTAATCACGTTTTTTTGAAGATACACTTCTAAAAGAAATTTATGAACTACCAAAATAGGATCGATTCAAATCGTTTGTTTTTTAACGCGGATACTTACCCTTGCGGATCATTTCCCTGATCACTTGTCCTTCTTTTTACAAAGTGCTTTATGGTAAAAATCGTCGATGGATTCCGCAGCGATGGGCGTCCATTTTCTCCGCATGGCGCGGACAGAATCCAACAGGTTTCCCGCTTTTCCGTAGTCGCTTTGGTCCAGGATGTTTCTCGTTTTTTCCGGGCAGTCGATTTCGATCGCCTTTAAGGTATAGGCATAGTCTTCGTAACCGCCCATCAAAAAGCCCTTTTGTTTCCGCACGCCCATCAAGAGGTCGTATCCTTCTTTCCCCCGCGGTTCGACTTTGACGATCACCTGTATAATGCCCTCCGGCAGCCAGTTCATCGATGCCCGGTCGTAGTAGTGGTCGAAGAGCTTGTCTTTGACGAAAAGAACCCATTCTTTCTCAGCCGCAGCGGCAAGATTGGGCAGCATCAGGGCCAGCAGAAAAACGATGACCCAGCGTTTGATCTTCATTCTTTCATCACTCCTTCTGTTTTGTCTGTGTCGGTTGATTTTTCGGAACGTGGCTCGGCTGATTTTGCACAGCGGAAGCCGGCTGAAATCGCCCTGGTTTGGGGCAGCAGGGAGATTCGGTTGAAGGTTTGAAAGGAGATGCCGCAACGGTAATTGCTGCAGTCGTAGAACGAACCGCCGCGGAGCACCCTCAAGGTTTCTCCAAAGTTGGGATGCGGGACGGCGTTGCCCGGATAGGGCAGAAACCAATCCGAGGTCCACTGGAAAAGATTTCCGGCCATGTCGTATAAACCGTAAGGACTTCGGCCCTCCGGAAAGGAATCGACCGGAGTGGTGTCGCCATAGCCCTCTTGATATACGTTCGCATGCATGGGCAGGTATTTCGGACCCCAAGGAAACATGCGTCCGTCGCTTCCCCTCGCCGCCTTTTCCCACTCCGCCTCGGTGGGGAGACGTTTTCCCGCCCATTTGCAATAGGCGCTTGCATCGAACCAGTTCACAAAGGACACCGGATGATTCGATTTGGACGCCGGATGTCGGACCCCAAACCAATGGGGCGGCGGAAGCCATCGCATGGCGTCCACAAACACTTGATAATGGGCGTTCGTAACGTGGTAGCGGTCGATCAAAAACGCATCCACAAACACCGAGTGTCGAGGCCCCAGGCTTTTTTTCGTGAAGTTTTCTCCCATGATAAAATCGCCCGCCGGAATCGAAACCATCTCTTGCACAACGATCTTTGGCTGCCGGTCCTGGTTTTGACCTTCTTCGGCAATTCGAAGCAATTGTTTTGAATACGTCTTCAAACCCAGAGTCGTGCCGACCTGATGGAGCTTGTGGCAGGGAACGCACCAGGGCCCGCGCGTGTCGTCGATTTGATGCCGTTGCGAACCTTTATGGCAGGCGCGGCAGTCTTCTCGTTCGTATGGATCGGCCTTTTTCTGAGAAACGATCTCCCCGGAAGTCCCCCCTAGAAAAAGAACCAGGGGCATGACGATGAGCATGACGTGAAAAAGACATCGGACGGATCGCTTCATAATCGGGGATCATATCATAATTTGAGGCGGGAAGTGTAGAAGCCCACACGCGAAGATTCGGAAGGGGAGCGCATCGAATGACTTGATATCATTGCGTTCTTAAAGCCGAATGGCTGATCGCCGGAGGAGCAATCGGCCTTGGCTGCCGGATGTCTTTTCTGCGGGAGACGGCCCGATTTCATCTGGAATGCATGCAGGGTGGGGGGGCAAAGACGCATTGGCGATCGTGCGCGCTTATCCGCCTTGGAGGGGCGGTCGATTCCTCGTCTCATTTGCGATGCCGGTCCCGCAAGTCGAGAGGGGGACGTCGCTCTAAACCGTCTCGACGTTCCAGTCGATGCGATCTCTTGGGCCGGTCGCGAAAGAGCGACCTTTCGCGGCGTTTCTGCTCAAGGCCCAGCCGATGCCGGATCGCTTCCCTCTGCCGGGGGCCCAGATCCCTCCAGGCCTCTCGCAAGGCCCGGCGGCGTTCGGGCGGGAGCTCCTTAAACCGTTTTCTTTGCTGAAGCAGGTTCAAGCGTTTTTGAGGGGAGAGGTTCTTAAACCGCTGAAACCGAAGGCGAATCCGCTGCTGATGTTCGGGGGCGAGTTTTTCCCATCGCTTGAATTGTTGCCGTGCGAATGACCGTTGATCGCGGGACATCGTTGCCCATCGTTTCGCCCCCCGCTTTAAGCGAATCCGCCGGTCGGGCGCAATTTTATGCCACTGGGGTTTCAAAGGCCGAAGCACCTTCTGTTCCTGACGGTCCAAGTCACCCCATGAAAGACCGGTCGGCTCGGCCATAACGGATGCGGGATAGAGGAGCATGAAACTGGCCGCCGTAAAGATGTAAGCGATAACACGTTTATTCATCGAATCCCTCTCCCTTAATAAAATGATCCTCCGTGAAGGCATCTTCAGTCGCACCTTCTTTTTCCATCGGGACTGTAGATGAGGCTTTTTTCGGGTTTTTGCCGCCGTTTGATTTCAGTCGGTCGGTCTCGGACGCGTCTTCGAACAGCATTGGGGCCACCCATTCGTGATCTTCCGTCTCCCAGCCGCCCAGGAATTCCAAGAAGGCGATGTCGGGAGGGTGCGGCGGCTGATCGATAGCTTCATCGGCCTGCGCCGTGGCATGCACCAGCATCCACAAGAGCGATACGCCCATCAAAAAATCCTTAACCCTCACGATCCGCCTCCGAAAGCCATGCGTAAAATTCGAGATCTTGATAGAATTCAAGAGATTCATCAGCCGTCAGCAGATCGAGATCCTCAATCCCCACGCCCGCATCCATTGGCGGCGGAGTCCGCAACCAAAGAAAAAAAACAAGGGCCCCGGCGCAGGCGAGGACAATGCCGCTTGCGGGAATCAGCCAGGGGGAACGCGTCTTGTCCTTGTCCGCGTGCGCATCTAAGGCCTGTTGGCGTGCATGCCGTAGACGGGAGACGATAACGGAGTCCAGCTCCCTTTGTGCTTGGTTCAACAGGTCCTTTGCGGAAGCAATGAGGGGATCTGTTTTGTCGTTGTCCTTCATCCGTGATGTCCTTTTAAATGCTTACGAAGCGCGTGGACGGCGCGCGAAAAGTGCGTCTTCACGCTCCCCGCCGAACACCCCATCGCCCGCGCCGTGTCCGAAACGTTCAGGCCTTCCCAGGCCCGCAATAGAAAGGCCTGGCGTTGCCGAAGCGGCAGGCGGTGAAGGGCATTTTCCAATGCGGTTTGCGTATTTTTTGCCGCAAGGTGGTCGTCGGGCTTCCCGGCCCGCCGGTCCGCCATGTCCTCGACGGTCGTGGGGTTCGTTCGCTCTCCATCCGCCTTTTTTTGAGGAAGCCATGCCCGCCAACGGTTCCGAATCCATGACCGGCGCTGCCAATCCCGGATCTTGTTCTGAAGGATCCGGTGAAACAATGGGCCCCATTCGGAGGCATCCCGCCGTCGGTATTGATGCGCCAGCGCGAGCATGGCGTCCTGCACCAAATCGAGCGCTTCTTCCGTATCTCGCGTGGCGATGTGCGCGATGATGAAAGCACGGCGTTCGACCTGCGCCAAAAACCGATCCAAATCCGCATCTTTCGTGTTTTTCAACCCCAATCAGCATGTCCATTCGACTTAAAAACAGTATAGACATCTCCATAATATCCCGCAACTCGAAGTCCGATCCAGATGCCGCCCGCTGCTTATCTAAGGCCCACGGTGACCCGGCGTGCGAATATCGTTTGGGTCGGTCCGATGTAGCGTCCCTTGGCGTATAGGCCGCCCAGCGTCGCATCCATAGTCAAGCGATTATTGATATCGCGGACAAAATTTCCAAAATCGCTGTGAATGGTGATCGTGTCGGCCTGTCGGATGGCATAACGGCCCCGGCCGTTCTTTTTGGGAAGCACTTGGGGCGCCGGCGCCGGCGTCAATGGGATCGCCAAGCGTCCATGAAACACATGGTGCAGACGCCCCATCCCCGTTAAATCGAGCTTCAGCCCCGATGCAGAATCGGAAAGAAAAGGGGAGGCCGATGGAGGATGCCATCGCACCGCCATGATTGTGTTTTTGCCGTGGACATCGATGGCCGTCTTGGCAAAAAAATCGGGCGGCGCCGCCCCAAAGGGCGCGACATGACCGCGAAGACGGAGCGGATCGCCTCCCGTGATATTGTCTTTATTGAGCGATCTTGTCCGGACGATATAAGCCTCCGGACGGCTGCCCGTTCCCGTGAAATCGAATATACCAATGCCCAGACCGTTGATATATTGGAGGTGAAGCGTCAGTTCCGCTGCATCCGGTCGGATCGAAACTACGGTGCCGGCCACATGAGTATAGCGCATTCGAACATGCCCCTCCGTGGCATCGATCGTCAACGCGTCCGGAAGCGTGCCGCTGACCTTGCCGAATACGAGGATCCTTTGGCCCACCGAGATGTCGTCTTTATCGAGGGGATTGTTATCGTCTACGTGTTCTCCTTGGCGGGTGACTTTGGTGTTTTCACCGACGATCACCGTGACATTGCCCTTTAAAAGAACCGCACCATCCGAGCGGATCAAGGTGACTCCATGAACGGTCAGCCGGTCGCCGTTTCTGGCGATCACGCTACCACGCAGGGCGTCGCGATCGCCGCCCGGAACGCTGTCGCCGGCGAAGACCTCACGCGCCTTAAATACCCCATCCCTGATATGAAGTTCCCCCAGAACGATCACCGCTGTGAAGATCGGTTTTTCGGCCAGGAGGGCGAATCCTTCCCGCCCGATGCCCGTTTTCCCATCGACTTCGTAGACCGTCGTCGGGGCGGTGACCACCTTTAATTTGCCGAAGTGACGGCGGTTTGGATCCAGCAACAAACGGAAGGGACGAATGCCGATCTCGAAGGTTTCATCGGCTTCATGAATCGAAAGCAGGGGACCACGCATGCGGTGTTTTTTTAGATTCTCCAAATCGGGATTGACATCCGCGATCAACATCGGCTCCACTCTGACGACCGGCGGACTTGCAGTGGTATCGACCGCGTTTGTGGCCGCCAGATCGAAATCGAGCGAAAGATGGGAAGAAAGACCCGGGGCAATCACGAGGGGCCGGTTCGTATCCAGCGCCACCGTCACTTCGAGGACCGTCATCGGGTTTCCGTCTTGATCCACCACCCGGGCCGGGGTCGCGACACCGCCGACATCGACCTGTATATCGGCCTGGGTATAGTCGAGGACCATCGTGGCATGGGTGTAGGCGCCCAAGGGGACCGAAGCCGTGCTGACAATCTCTTCCATATCGACATACTGGGAGAAATCGATTCGAGCGTGATTCGGCAGGGTTTCGACCTCCGTGCCGTTTGCTTTTCTCAGCTTGATCGATTGAATATCGACTTCATACTTCCTCAAATCCCCTTCCGCGTCCGTAATGCTGACCACAAGGGTTCCCTTTTCGGCCGATGCCTCAGGGCCACTGTTGCCGCCCTCCCCACATCCACTCAGCACAAAGCCGGATAGCAAGAATGCCGTGGCGACAAAAAAGGAAGAAAGCCGTGTGATGGTTCCATGCATGTTGTACCTCCTTGATTTCGAGTTTTCTACAAAGTGTCGTTTCCTGAATCACCATCTCTTGTCTTAATATGGGTCAAAACACAAATTGAATGGATTGCCAAGTTCATACCCGCTATAACGCATGAGGTGGCATTCGGTTGACACAAGATGCATCCTCATCCAAAAAAAAGTTCGAAACACTTCGTTATTTCAGGACCGGGGGCCTTAGAAAACACCACGGCGCTTGTGGAAAACGATTTTAAGGGATTAAAAAAACCGCTATTTGGAAGGCAAAAACCCGGAATGATATAATGCGGATATGGAAGATATCGTTTGGTCTCCGTCAACGAAAACAATCGAAAAATCGAACATTTATCGTCTTATGCAGGCGTATGGAATCGGATCGTACGAAGCGCTGCGGGAGTGGTCGGTCGCCGATATCGGCCGCTTTTGGGACGCCGTCATGAAAGACCTCTCGATCGCATGGGAAAGACCTTACGATCGGGTCTTCGATGCCTCGGCCGGACTGCCTTGGACAAAGTGGTTTGTCGGGGGCAGGACCAACATCGTGACGAATTGCATCGACCGGCATCTCGAAACCCGCGGGAAGGAAACTGCACTTGTTTGGGAAAATGAAGGGGGCGTCTCACGAAGCATCACCTATCGGGGACTCCACTTAAAGATTTCCGCGCTGGCCGCCGCCCTGCGCCGGGAAGGAATCGGCAAGGGGGATACGGTCGGCATCTATATGCCGATGTCGATCGAAATGGTGACCGCCTTTTACGCCGCCCTAAAGATCGGGGCCATTGTCCTGCCTGTTTTTTCCGGTTTTGCATCGGACGCCCTGGCCATGCGTCTGAGGCATGCCGACGCAAAGATCCTCTTCACCGCCGACGGCGCCCAACGCCGCGGAAAGCCCATTGATATCAAACAGGCGGCGGATGCGGCCGCGAATGAAGTGCCCTCCCTGCAACGGGTCGTTTGTCTCGAACATCAGGGAAATGCAGTCGAATGGAACAGTCATAGAGATTGCTGGTATCCAGACTTCATCGGAACAGCGTCGGAAGTTTTGCCGACGACGCCGGTCGATGCCGAGACCCCCGCGATCATCCTATATACCTCCGGCACCACCGGCCGGCCAAAAGGCACCGTTCACAGCCACGGAGGCTGTATCGCGCAAATCGGCAAGGAGATGGCCTATCACTTCGATCTGAAACCTGCAAACCGCCTCTTTTGGCTAAGCGATATCGGCTGGATGATGGGGCCGTGGATGATCATCGGCGCCCATCTACAGGGCGGCGCAGCCTTCCTCTATGACGGCGCGCCGAATTATCCCGCGCCGGACCGGCTATGGGAAATGGCCGGCCGGCAAGGGATCACGCATCTGGGCATTTCGCCGACCGCGATCCGTGTCTTGATGCGTGCCGATGAAGAGGCCGTAATGAAGCACCGGATGGCGTCGCTCCGAATCCTGGGATCGACCGGCGAACCCTGGGACGATGAAAGCTACCTCTGGTATTTCGAAAAAATCGGGAAAGGGAAACTGCCGATCATCAACATCTCGGGCGGCACCGAAATCATCGGCTGCTTCCTCGCGCCGCTGCCCATTGCACCCATCAAGAAATCCTCTCTGCAAGGGCCGGGGCTGGGGATGGACTGCGACGTTTTCGATGATGCCGGGAAGCCGGTTCGCGGGAAAACAGGTCACCTGGTTTGCAAGCAGCCGTCCCCCTCGATGACTCGTGGTTTCTGGAAGGATAGACCGCTCTATTTGGAGACCTACTGGTCGCGTTGGACCGATATTTGGTTCCACGGCGATTGGGCGCGGATCGATGCCGACGGCCATTGGTTTCTACACGGCCGTTCCGACGACACCTTCAATGTCGCCGGGCGCCGTATTGCGCCGCCGGAGATCGAATCGGTTTTGATCGCGCATCCGAACGTTTCCGAGGCGGCGGTCATCGGCATCCCCGACCCACTCAAAGGGGAAGCCATTGTCGCCTTCGTCGTGCCGCAACCGGGTGCGCATCCCGACCTTGAAGCGCTCAAGGGAGAGATTAAAAAGCATCTGGGGAAGGTCTTTCTCCCGCGGGCGATCTACATTGTCAACGATCTGCCAAAGACCCGTTCCGCCAAGATTGTTCGGAGAATCATACGCGCAAGATATCTGGGGAAAGCGGTGGGCGATTTAAGCTCGGTTGAAAACCCGAAAGCCCTGTATGAGATTGTGCATCAGGCCGATGGTACATAGAAAATTTCGATGGAAAAATTGCTTATCTGGATTTTTTTCATTACAAACGGACCTTTGTACAACTGATGTCGTTTCGAAGGTCTCCAAAAAACTGTACGGAAACAGACTCCCCTGCCCGTACGCCCGTTGATGTTTCCGGCAGGATGATCAACCCATTGGCCTGGCTCATTGACGTGAGAACCCCACTCCCTTGAGAGGGGGTCGGGCGCGCCTTCAGTCCTTGCTTATCAGAAGAGATCACGGCCCGGATATAGTGTCGTTTTCCAGGGTGCTGATCAATATCAACCAAAAGTCGGGCTGAATAGATGGGTGGGGTCGGGTTTCGGCAACCGCCCATTTTTAGCAGGGTCGGTCGCGCAAATACAAAGAAGGAAACCATGGCGGCAACAGGATTTCCCGGCAAGGCAAAGACCGGCTTCCCCTTCAGACATCCAAAGGCAAAGGGATGACCGGGACGGATGCCGACCCCTTTAAAATGAATCTCCGCACCCATCTTAAGAAGCGTCTCTAGGGTATGATCCCCGCAACCCGGCCCGACGCCGCCGACGATGAGCAACACATCCGACAATAGCCCCTGTCGAATCTTATCCATTAGAGAAAGAGCCGCCTTGCCGATTGGTTTGGATTTGTCCTTCGCGATGCCCAACAACAAGGCCTCTCCGCCGGATTGAGCAACCTGGGCCGCCAGGGCATAGCTGTTCGTATTGATAATTTGGCTGGGGGTCGGCCGTTCCCAAGGCTCGACCAATTCATCTCCCGTTGCAAGGATCGCGACACGGGGTTTCTTAAAGACGGCAAGCTGTTTCTTTTGCGCCAGGGCGAGCAGGCCTACTTCAGGTGGGCGAATCTCCTCCCCTTCAGATAAAATCGCTTCCCCTTTGTGGAGGTCTTCTCCCTGGTGTCGAACATCCTGATTTTTTCGAACCTCTTTCTTGAGCTGGATGATTCTTCCCTGGTTCGACTCGACCGTCTCTTCGATCCGAACGACCGCGTCGGCCCCTTCCGGGAGCGGGGCGCCGGTGCTGATCCGGACCGCCTTTCCCCGCGCCAACTTCCGATTCGAAAGCATTCCCGCCGAAACGGTTTCCACGACTTGAAGCGAGGTCGGATCGTTGATCGTGGCGCCGATCGTATCCTCGTGCCGGACGGCATAGCCATCCATTGCGGCATTGTGCCAGGGAGGATGGTCCCTGGGCGCGACAACCTCCTCGGCTAAGATCCGACCCTGCGCTGCTGTCAACTGGACCGCTTCTTTCCCAAGCGGTTGGACCGCGTGCAAGATCAGCTCAAGGGCTTTTTCAACAGAGACCATCTTTTTCTTCCTCGATCAGTTGGCGCGCCCGTTCTAATTCCGCTGGGGTGTTGATATTCATGACCGAGCGGAGAGATGGATCGAATTGCCGAAACATTTCTTCAGGGTAGAGGCGACTGTTGACTGCATCGACGAGATGATGCAAGGCGAGATCTCCTGCTTTGATTTGGGCTTCGATGACCGGAAGACACTTTTTCGTATAGAGGGCGTGTAAGGGATGAAGCCTGTTGCCGAGATTTGGCATCAATAGGTCATATCCGTTCAGGTGATCGATCATGGATCGGATGACATTCGGATTGAGAAAGGGCATGTCGCATGCGACGACAAACAGGGTCTCTTTCTCTGCCGTGCGAAGAGCCGTTGCAAGCCCGCCCATCGGACCTAAGCCGGATTGGTCATCCGCCTCGAATCGATAGGGGAGGTCGCGGAAACGCTCAGGCGCATCGGCCACGACGATCACATCCGAAAAAAAGACCGCAAGGCGATCGGCGGTCCGTTTCAAGAGGGGCTCCCCCGCCAGATCAATCAAGGCCTTTTCTTCCCCCATCCGCCGGCTCATTCCTCCGGCAAGGATGACACCGGCGATTGTGTTATATGGCACGGCATGGTCTCTGGTTGAACAAGGGTAATATATAGCCCTTTGTCCACTTAACGCAACTTAATGTCCTTCATTGACGACGCCGACCTGTGGAAGGCTTGCAAGACCCGTCTTTTGTGCATCGTCCTCAAAGCAGTGGTTCCCCCAAAAGAAGGCCCTCGGTACCGTGGTCGGAACAACCAGCACATAAAAGAGGGCCCGGCTGATGATTTCGTTAAACAGGGCAAGCAGCAACACCGTCCCCCACACAGCCAATCCGAATCCACCTTCCACCGGTTGCTGAATAAAGGAAAGGGCGGCCACAACGAGAATGCCTAATAAGATCAGACGGAGCCGATCGATCTTTCCATGTTCGTTGAGCATCAACATCCGCGAAACAGCGGCTTCTTCTCCCCGACGCTTGAGGTCTCGGCGGTGAAAAAAGAGGGAAACGCCCTGCAACAAAAGTCCAACCGCAAGCGGCCATGCAAGGAGACTGAAGAGGGGTGCAATCGGTGCTCCGGCGAGAAGCGCTGTGGTCCCAAACACCAGGCCAATGGTCCCGCTGCCGAGAATCAAACCACTCGCAGAAAAGACACCCCCGGTGTGCCAATGATCCCAGAAGGGCCGGGCCGGAATGCGGTAACACCTGTACATGCAATAGATCCCAATCGGTCCCGCCAGCCCCGCCCCCCAGCCCAAAAGGATCGGAAGCGGATGGGAAACGCTTTCAGGTAGCCAGTCGATCAGAATGGGAAAGACCGTAACGAGGGTATAGGCCCCTAGAAAATTAAAGAAGGCCGCCATGGCGGCAATCTCACGGCTGACCCAGGAGTGGCGGAGATTGTTAAAAGCGCGGTAGAAATACTGCGGTTTTCCGAGATGCAGCGTTGATGAAACGAGTCCAAGGGTCTGCATGATGACAAGCGCGATGAGCATGCCTGAAAAGGCCATGGGATGGACCTGAGGCAGCAGGAGATTTGCTTCCGATGCAAACACAAACAGCCGCGGCAAGAAAAAGAGCAGGAGAAAGGCACCGACGGCAAATTGCGAGACGAGTGTAAAGAGAATAAGAGGATCTTCACGGGATCGGAGCTTGTCGAAGCGATAGCCCACTGCTTCCTGCTTTGTCTTTTCCTTGACTTTGAAGTGCTCGTCCTTCGAAACGTTTTGTTGATACGTAAGCGGGATGGCATCCATCCGCTCGAAAGATCCAGGCAAGTCGCGGTTTTGTTGAAACCGGATATTGGGCCTTGAAATGGCCGGGTCCGTAAAAGAAGGGATGGTTAATTTTGCTGCCGCTTGCCCTTTCGGGATTTCTTCAACCACACCGAAGTCCAGGGCGTTTCCAAGGCAGGCGGAAACACAGGCCGGCTGCAGCCCGACCTCCAGCCGGTCGACACACATGTTGCACTTTTCCACTTGGCCCTTGACCGGATCGAGCTGTGGGGCGTTGTAGGGACAGACCCAGGTACAATAGCCGCATCCGAAACAGATGTCCGGGTCTTGCAGGACCGCACCATATTCAAGGTATTTGGTGTAGGCGCGTGTCGGACAACCTTTCAGGCAAACCGGATCTTCGCAATGGTTGCAAGCCATCGAGATGTTGATGCGTGTCACATCGGGATAAATGCCCCCTTCAATTGCCCCGACCCGCCGGAAGGCGAGATGGGGCGGCAGGTCATTCTTTTCAGAACAAGCCGACTCGCAGGCATGGCAGGCAATACAGTTGTCGGCGTTGAAGTGGAAGCCATGCTGCTTGTAGCGGTCCGGATTGTCGGAACGTGATTTTCCGTTAATGATAAGCGGTGTATCGGCTAATTTCGGATAAGCTGTATCGAGGACGATCTCCGTTCCGTGTTGGCTCTTCATTTAATACTCCCTTGCGGCAACATTTTCTAACGCGGCCATCTCCTGGTCGGCGAGACGATCGATCCGGACGGCCGACTGTTTGTAGGCCGGCTGCCTCGAATAAGGATCGAGGAGGCCGAGAGCGAGGCGATTGACGCAGTTGTAGTAGTGCATGGGAATAAAGACGGTATCGACCGCCACCCGCTCCGTTAACTGGACCAGGACGACGGTTGAGGCCCGGCGTGAGCTGACACGGACATAGTCCATCGCGGCGATGCCCAGCCTCTCGGCCGCCCTTGGGTTCATCTCCATAAAGGGGGTCGGGCTGAACTTGTTCAGGTTTCCGATCTTTCCCGTCTTGGTGCGGGTATGCCACTGTTCAACAAGACGGCCGGTATTGAGCCAGAAGGGATAGTCCTCGTCGGGGCGTTCGTTGTTATCGACGAATGGAAGCGGGATGAGCTTCGCCTTGCCATCCGCATGTTGGAAGCGGCCGTCTTCATAGAGGCGTCTACTGCCTTCTGGCTTGTCTGAATGGCAGGGCCACTGAATGCCGCGTTGGGATTCGATTTGATCGTGGCTCATCCCCGAGTAGTCGCAGAGACGCCCTTTGGAAAGGGCCTTGATCTCTTCAAAGGCCTCGGCAGGCGTCTCCGCAAAGCGCATCCTTCTGCCCCGCTCAAAGCGTTTTGCCATTTCCTTGAAAATCCAAAGATCTGACTTTGCCGCGCCGGGAGGTGACATCACCTTGCGTACCAGGTTGACCCTGCGCTCCGTGTTCGTGAAGACCCCCTCCTTCTCCCCCCAAAGCGCCGCGGGAATAAAAACATGGGCATATTCGGTCGTCTCGACATCGGCGTAGGCATCTTGCACCACCAAAAATTCGAGTTGTTGGAAGGCCTTTCGAATGCGCATCGTATCAGGCATCGAGGTCATTGGATTGGTGGCGATCAGCCAGAGCCCCTTGATTTCGCCCCGCTCGATGGCGGGGAAGATATCCGTCTCCGTCAGCCCCCGCTTTTGCGGAAAGAAAGAAGGTTCAACGCCCCAGAATTCGGACATAAAATGCCGGTCTTCCTCCCGTTCCAACAAGCGGTAGCCGGGGAGTCCGGAGCAGGATGAGAATTCGCGCGTTCCCATCGCATTACATTGGCCGGTAATCGAAAGCGCGGTGCCGCCGGGTCGGCCGATGTTTCCGGTGATCAGGTTGAGGTTGTTGATCGCGACAACGCCGTCCGAGCCATGGGTCGATTGATTAATTCCCATCGTCCAGATCGTCATCGCCGCACCTGCTTCACCATAGAGACGAGCGACCTTTCGAATCATCTCCGCCGAGATCCCGCAAATCTTTTCCGCCGTCTCAGGATCGTATTGGTCAATCAGTTTCTTAAACGCATCAAATCCGTTGGTGCGCGCGGCGATGTAAGTTTGATCTTCCAATCCCTCCGCAAGGATGACATGTGCCAGGGCGTTGAGCAGCACCAGGTCGGTGCCCGGCTTGATGGGAAGGTGGATGTCGGCCATCTGTGCGAACATGGTCACGCGAGGGTCGACGACGATGATCGGAAAATGACGCCGGTCGTAGGCCTCTTTCAAACGGTAATAGATAATCGGATGCTGCTCGGGGAGATTGGAGCCAATGGCGAGGAGACAATTCGTTTGCTCAAAATCGTCGTAGCAGCCGGGCGGGCCGTCACTGCCGAAAGAGCGCTTGTATCCGGAAACGGCGGAGGCCATGCAGAGGGTGGTGTTGCCGTCGTAATTATTGGTCCCGATCACGCCGCGGACAAGCTTACCGAGGGTGTAGAACTCCTCGGTATAGATCTGTCCGGTCGAGACAATGGCAAAACTGTCGCGTCCATAGCGGGCCTGAATACGTTGTATTTCAGAGGCCGTTTTATTCAGCGTTGCGTCCCAGCTTGACTCGGTAAAAGTATCGGAGAGCGACGCTCGGATCAGTGGGCGGGTGCCGCGATTTTGCGATTCAAACAGTTCAAATTCATAGATTCCTTTCAGACAAAGCTTTCCCCGGTTGACATCGGCGTTTTCTACGCCCCGCGTCGTAACTGCCTTGCCATTTTTATCGAGCCCGACTTCGAGCGAGCAGCCGGTGGAACAATAGCCGCAGGTCGTATAGACCCACTTGTCTACCGCTTTGACCGGAAGATGAATCTCGTTTTTTGTACGGCGTCCGAATAACATGATTACCTATCTGTAGGGGCGGGTTTAAAACCCGCCCCTACAAGTGTCTTTCATCCTCCTCAAGGATTTCCATTCAACACCGGCAACAGGTCCGCTTGGGTGCGAGGCGATGTGGCGAGACGACATCCGATTTCCGTCGCCAGGAGTCGATCAAGGACCTTGGTGGGCGGGACCGCCACATAGACCGCATCGCCCTCTACCTTCACCGGAAAGACTCGCACAGAATAATCCCCGCCGTTGAGACAGGTGCCGGAGGACAGAGAAAAGGCCTTCTTGTGCAAGGGACAGGCGACCTTGGGTGTCCCTTTGGCATCACCAATGATGCCGCGTGACAAGACAAAGGCCTTCTTATGTGGACACATCTGCTGGCAGGCATACCACTCACCCCGACGGGTGAAATTGAAGACGGCGATCTGCACCTTCCCGATTTTGACGGTCGCCCCGCCGTCGCGAGGAAAGTCGGAAACGGTTCCCACTTTCACCCAACTGGGCTGTTGCGCCTGCTCCATTTCCGCCTCGGCCAACAGACGTTGATTGAGCATGTTGAACTGTTCAAGCGAGACGGTTTCACTCGGCCAATCGGCGGGCCGTTGCTGACCCCGTTCGGAGACGATCTCAATGGACGCTTCGTTCTCGTCGGTATTGACGAATTGTCGAAAGCGCTTCCGCTTTTCTGGATCGTTGACCACTTCCGCCCATTCGCACTGGTAGGTATCGACCAAAAACTGCATCATCTCATCCAACTCGCTGCAGATGCCGAGCTTGTCTTCGATGATCACTTCTTTCAGATGCGCGATGCCGCCTTCCAATTTCTCGATCCAAACCGAGGTCCGCGTGAGTTTATCGGCCGTCATGATATAGTACATCAGGAAACGGTCGATATAAGTGATCGCCGTTGCTTCATCGATGTCGGCCGCAAAGAGATCCGCATGCCGCGGCTTGGCGCCTCCGTTGCCGCAGAGATAGAGGTTGTAGCCATGCTCCGTGGCGACCAATCCAAAATCTTTCCCCTGTGCCTCTGCGCATTCACGCACACAGCCCGACACGGCACTCTTGATTTTGTGCGGCGCGCGAATCCCCTTGTAGCGGTTCTCCAGTCGAACGGCAAAGCCGACGGCATCTTGTACCCCGTAGCGGCACCAGGTGGTGCCGACACAACTCTTGATGGTTCGCAAGGCCTTGCCATAGGCGTGGCCGCTTTCAAAACCGGCTTGGACCAGCTTTTCCCAAATATCGGGAAGGTCTTGCACCTGCGCCCCAAAGAGGTCGATGCGCTGCCCCCCGGTAATCTTCGTGTAGAGCCCATAGGTCTTGGCCGTTTCGCCCAGCGCGATCAGTTTGTCCGGGGTGATTTCTCCGGCTGGCACGCGTGGAATAACGGAGTACAAGCCGCCGCGCTGTGTATTGGCAAGAAAACGATCGTTCGAATCCTGGAGCGTTTGATGTTCCGGATTCATGATGTTTTCGTTCCACATGCCCGCCAGAATCGACGTGATGGCCGGTTTGCAGATTTCGCAGCCGTTTCCCGTGCCGCAAACCGTAATAATCTCATCAAAGGTCTTAAGTCGCTTCGTCCTGATCAGTGCGAATAGCTCGGTGCGAGAATGGGGAAAGTGCTCACAGAGGTGATTGCTGAGCGTCACCCCCGCCGCCTTCATCTCGGCCTGAAATAGGTCGGTCACCAGCGGCATGCAGCCGCCACATCCCGTTCCGGCCTCCGTGGCCGCCTTGACTTGCCCCACATCGCTGATTTCCTGTTCGCGTATCATCGTGCAAATCGTGCCTTTGCTGACATTGTTGCAGGAGCAGATCTGAGCCGAATCCGGCAGGGTCTCGACGCCTCCGAAGGCTGATCCCCCTCCCGATTTGCCCAGAATCAGTTCATGGGGCTTACAGGGGAGGGCCTCGTCGCCCTTGGCCATCATGGAGAGGAGACCATAATCGCTGGCATCCCCGACGAGGATGCCGCCGATGAGGCGGGTCCCGTCGTGACTGAAGAGCAGTTTTTTGTAGATCCCCTCGAAGGGGTCTTCCCAGGTGAGTGGCTTGGCCTGCGCGGAAGCGGCCTCGACCTCGCCGAAGCTGGCGACATCGACACCCAAGAGCTTTAACTTGGCGCTGAGGTCGCTGCCCGTGAAGGCCGCCTCGCCGCCCGTCAGATTGCAGGCCACCACTTCAGCCATCTCGTAGCCGGGCGCGACAAGGCCATAGGTCGTCGATCCATGAAGAGCGACTTCACCAATGGCGTATATCGACGGATCGGAGCTTTGCAATTGGTCGTTCACCACCACACCGCCCCGCTTGCCGATCATCAGCCCGCAGTCACGCGCGAGCTCATCGCGTGCGCGAATCCCGGCCGAGACAATCAGCATATCCACATCGAGTCGATCGCCATCGGCAAAACGTAATCCCGCTACCCTGCCTTTCCCCAGCACTTCCTCGACCATTTTATTGAGGTGAACAGAAACACCGAGGGATTTGATCTTCTGGACCAAAATCTGCGAGCCGGCATCATCGATCTGTTTCGGCATGAGCCGGGACGCACATTCAACGACATGGGTTTCGAGGCCCAGATCATGGGCGGCCTTGGCCGCCTCCAAACCAAGCAACCCACCACCCAGAACGGCGGCGCGCTTCACTTTCGTCCCATAGTCGATGATGTGTTCCAGATCTTCAATGGTGCGATACACAAAGACCCCGCTGTGGGTGATCCCCGGCACCTCAGGGACAAAGGGATAGGATCCCGTGGCCAGGGCCACCACATCGTAGACAATCTCGACCCCTTTGTCGGAGCGGACCACACGGGCCTCCCGATCGATCCGCTTGGCCCGGTCTCCGATGTGTAACTCCACACCGTGTTCGTGATACCATTCCATCTTGGCCAACATGAGCTTTTCTGCATCCCGGTGCGCAAAAAACGAGGTCAGGCCGACACGGTCGTAGGCTGCACGGGGTTCCTCACAAAATGTAATGATTTGGTATTGCCCTTCGGTATCGAATTCAACGAGCTTCTCGCAAAACCGCAGGCCCACCATGCCGTTTCCAATGACGACCACTGTTTTCTTCATTTGTTTTCCCTTTTGGAAATCATCATACGCTTCATCTCGTGGTCATCATCCGACCGTTTTTCTTGCTTCTCGTTAGGGTTTACAAAATAATGTGTCTTCTCGACCGAAGGGAGATATCTCTAACGCCTTGATCCTGCATTTATGATTTCTCGCTTTGCTCGAAATGACATGATTTCAGTGAGTCTTTATAGAACGACCAACTAGTGTTTAGATTTCACCTCCATCTTGACCTGTCCTTCTATGAGATCGGCATCTTCAAATTCGGGGGTGTCGAATAGGTCACCTAAAATCGCTTCTCCTTCGATCTCACGATCGACCGAAGAGAGTTGGTATTCTCCAGAGAAGGCACCTTCTGGTTCCTTCAAATATCGACAGCAAAATAGAAAGCTGACGAAGGCACTGCTGGCCACCACAAAAAAGAAGGTCTGCGCATTCACAAAAGAATAGATTGTCAAAAAGATCACCGCGCCCACATTCCCGTAGGCACCGACCATTCCCGATATCTGCCCGGTGAGACGGCGTTTGATGAGTGGAATGATCGCAAAGGTCGCACCACCTGCACCCTGCACAAAACATGAACAGAGGACTGTGATAAGAACAGCAAGCGTTATCGGCCAAGCCGAATTGATGAAGCCCATCAAGAAAAACCCAATGGCAATACCAAACATGTAAAGAACCATGACCTGTTTCCGACTTTTTAAGCGGTCGGAGAGGACCCCTCCGAGGGGCCTTGCAAAGAGATTCACAAACGCAAAAGAGGAGGCGATCAAACCCGCCTTTGCAGGTGAAAGGGTAAAGGACAGCTCAAAAAAGGAGGGGAGCATCGAAACGACGGCCAAACCCGCGCCAAAATTGGCCATATAGGTGGTGTTGAGGGCAGCGACACTATTAAAGCTGTAGCGGTCATCTTCTGGAACACCTTCGCGCAATATCGGAAGATTGATTTTTAAAACTTGAACAACCTGATAAATCACGCCGATGACGACAAGGGCATAGGCCAATTTTGAACCCATCCCTCCGAGGTAACCGCTTCGCTCAATCTTCCAAACCAGGACAGCCAAGACCCCTATCATCGGAATCGTCCAGAGGATGAGCTTCATCATATCGGACCAAGAGCTTACCTCCATAGCAACCACTTTTCTCGGCTTCCGGAAGACGGACCCGATGGGCCCGTCGGTAATCGCAAACTGGTAATAGACCCCATAGATGAGAAGGAGAATACTGTTTGAAGCCATGGCGTAACGCCATCCCGTCTCCCCTCCAAAAACAAAAAAGGCGATCGATGGGAGGGTCATCGCGACCGCGGAGGCGCCGAAGTTCCCCCATCCGGCATAAAAACCACCGGCAAAACCAATCTCTTTCGGTTTAAACCAAAGGCTTGTCATATGTATTCCGACCACAAAACTGGCTCCGATACAGCCGAGGATGAGGCGTGAAATCAACAACTGGACAAAGGTATCTCCAAAAGCAAAAAGCAATCCCGGGAAGGCCATCACAATCATCATGATTGAAAAGACGCGGCGCGGACCCCATCGGTCCATCGCCATACCGACCAAGACCCGCGCCGGAATCGTCAGGGCCACATTACAAATAGCGAAGAGTTTGATATGCTCGACAGTCAACCAACCGACGGACTTCACCATTGTGGTCGCCAAGGGCGCCATATTGAACCAGGTGTAAAAGCAGAGAAAGAAGGCAATCCAAGTCAGATGAAGCGCTCGGATCTCGGGCCGGGTGAATTCAATGAGATCTTTGGTCTTCATTTCAGGCCCCCTTGGTAATACAATTTTTTTTATGCCGGATTGCATCTATCATCAGCGGTTCCTTAGAAAAACATCTTTCAGGGATTACTTCGGCATCATTTGAGGAGGTGGTTTCTGTTCGCATCATTTCCCCAAATAAAAAAACCTGCCTCTATACTATTCTCAGCAAACCCCTACAAAGGGAGGTTTATCTCGTAGCAAACAACCATGTATTGCGTGTCTGTACATGACCTGAGAATAGTATAGAGGCATATAAAAAAAAAGGGGGCCTGGATTTGATTGATCCAGGCCCCCTTGCCCAAATACGACTTAAGCTTAGCAATATTGATGCCAATTGATTTTAGAAAAATATCACATATAAGACCTTTATTTTTCAATCTATTAAGGAATTTACCTCAACAGAAGAAGGAGTCTAGAGAAAACCAATCATACATTTTTGTATGACATCCAACATAAATGGAGGAATCTGCTATCCGGTTGAAATGGCAAGTCATGGACAAGTCCACACATCACGAGCGCTTTGTTTTTTCTTGCCATCGTCGTTGTTTCCTGGAAATAGAGGACGCCGGTTCAGTGTCCGAGGATCTTCGAGAGGAAGTCCTTGGAGCGTTCATGTTTGGGGTTTGTAAAGAACACCTCGGGCGTCGCTTCTTCGACGATTCGGCCTTGGTCGAAAAACAGGACGCGGTTTGCGACTTCCTTGGCAAAGCCCATCTCGTGGGTCACGACGAGCATGGTCATGCCGCTTAAGGCCAATTCCTTCATGACATCCAAGACCTCTTTGATCATCTCGGGATCTAACGCCGAGGTCGGCTCGTCGAAGAGCATCACCTCCGGTTCCATCGCGAGCGCCCGGGCGATGGCCACCCGTTGCTGCTGTCCGCCGCTGAGTTGCCCCGGATATTTTGAGGCCTGTTCTTCAATGCCGACACGGGTCAAGAGATCCATCGCCTTTTTTTCGGCCTCCTTTTTGGGGCGTTTTCGAACCCAGATCTGCGCCAGTGTAATGTTGTCCAAAATCGTCAGGTGCGGAAAGAGGTTGAAACTTTGAAAGACCATTCCCACTTCCCTTCGGATGGTTTCGATATTTTTGATATCGTCATTCAACACCGTGCCGTCCACGATGATCTCGCCTTCCTCATGCACTTCCAGGCGATTGATGGTGCGAATGAAGGTGGATTTACCCGAGCCGGACGGTCCGATGATCACGACCACATCGCCTTTGTCGACTTCAATATCCACACCCTGCAAGGCGTGAAAATCGCCAAACCATTTATGGACATTTCGGCAGATAATTGCTTTCTTGCTCATATCCCGATCCTTTGTCGATTTCATCGAAGACCGATGCCAAGGGTTTTTTCCAAGCGCCTGCTGTAATTAGACATCGAGTAACTTATCATCCAGTAGACAAGTGCAATGGCCATAAACACTTCGGCCTCCAAGCCGAGAAAATCGGGTTGCCCGATCGCGGCTTTCGCCGCTCCCGTGAGGTCGAGCAATCCCACGATCGCCACCAATGACGTGTCTTTAAATAGCGCGATGCATTGCCCGACAAGTGCCGGTATGACGGCGCGGATGGCCTGCGGGAGCACTATAAAAAAATTCGTTTGAAAGACATTCATCCCGAGCGCTTGGGCGGCTTCGATTTGCCCCGATGGGATGGCCTGCAAACCCCCTCGGATATACTCCGCCATATAGGCGGCGGAAAAAAACGTGACGGCGATCATCACCCGCAGCAAGTTGCTGAGAATGAGGTCGGGTGGAAAAAACAAGGGGATGAGAATTTGGCCCATAAACAAGATCGTAATGAGGGGGACGCCCCGGAGGATTTCGATGAATCCGATACAAAACAATTGAATCAATCGAAGATGAGACCGTCTTCCCAGGGCCAAGGCGACCCCCAAAGGAAACGAAGCGACAATGCCGACGATGGTCACCAAACAAGTCAAGAGCAAGCCGCCCCATAGATGGCTCTCCACCTTTGGCAATACAGTGCTGCCGTCAAATCCACTTAAGAGCAACAAACAAAGGAAAACAGTGCAACACCATCCGGCTACAATATATTTTACATGAAAGCTTTGTTTTTTCTGTAAAAAATAACCGAGCATGTAGAGGATCAGACCCGAAATCGGGAAAAATCGATTGAGGGCCGTTGGCCCTGTCTCGTTCGAACCCGTGCTTTTTGCCGTATACAAAATCGCGCCAAGCGCCAAGGCCGCAAACAAAGCCCCGCTTACGCGCCCCATCGTCGTCCGGGTCGCCAGCGTCGCGCCCATCATCCCCATGAGCAATGCGACGAGTAGCGAAACGCGCCAAACTTGGTCGGCCGGGTATGAACCCAGGGCAAATAGGTGGAGGTTGTGTCCCACAACCTCCCAATTCGCGTCTCTAAAGACAAAGGCGATCATTGGAACCAGAACCCGATAAAACACATAGAGGGATCCGAGGGTTAACAAGGTATGTAGCCATGAAGCGAAGAGGTGTGCTTTCAGCCATTGGTGTTTCGGATGATCGATGTGTTTACGAACCCACATAGTGCCTGACGGATTTCCTCAAATACATCATTTCGAAATCATTTTTGTCTTGGCGTTAAACCCATTAATGATTGCGGAGATGAACAAGCTGATCAAAAGATAAGACCCCATCACCAATAACATCATCGGGATGGCGTTTCCACTTTGGTTGGAGATCGTCTGAGACACTTGAAACAGGTCGGCATAGCCAATGACGAGGGCCAAGCTGGAATTTTTGCTGAGGTTGAGGTATTGGTTCGCCAAGGGCGGGAAGATGACACGGAAGGCTTGCGGAAAAATAATCAGCCGGAAGGACTGAAAGCGATTCAAGCCCAGGGCCTGGGCCGCTTCCCTTTGTCCTTTGTGGACGGCCAAGATGCCCGCCCGGACAATTTCGGCGATGAACGCCGCCGTATAAATTGTCAATCCGGTCAACAATCCCATGAATTCCGGAGAAAGACGCATCCCTCCGTGAAAATTGAATCGCTGCAAGCGCGGCAAGCTGAGGTGCAGGGGAAACTCCGGAAGCGCAAATAAACTGAGGATCACAAGTCCTAGAAATACCGACAAGGAGGCGACGATCTTGGGTTGCGGCAGGCCGCTTCGCTTTTCTTTTCTTTTCATGGCAAGCAGGGTGCCGGCAGCGGTGAAAAAGGCCATGCCGATCCAATAAACCCAGCGCACGGTCAAGGGGGTCGTCTCCCACCAAGGGAAAAAGACCCCGCGATTTGTCAGATGAATCGATCCCGCAAGCTGGAGCGATTGGCGGATGCCGGGAAGCGCCAAGTAGAGCACGTGGTACCAAACGAAAAGCTGTACCAGCAAGGGGATATTCCGCACAATTTCCACATAGGCCGTGGATAAGCCCGCCACGAGCGCATTTTGCGACAGCCGGCCGACGCCGATGAGGGAGCCGAGAATCGTGCTGAGCAAGACCCCGAGCATGGCAATCCGAAGGGTATTGACCACGCCGACCTGAAAGGCCCTCCAATAAGAGTCTTTAGAGGAGAATGCCATCCCCTCACTAATAGAAAAACCCGCTTCCTCGGTCATGAAGGAAAATTGGATTTTTAAATGCTGCGCAGCCAGTCCCTGAAACATGTTATTCAGCATCCAAGAGGCCAGCGCAAGGAGCGCCAAGGCGAAGAAGCATTGCAGCAACATGCTGAGGATTTTTACATCCCGATAAAAAGGGACGTGTTTTGCTATTATTTCTTCGGGGACGGGAGAGGTATTACCAGACATCTTGCAATCTATTTTATAACCATCGTTGCAGAACCAATCTGATGAAGAGGATATTTAGGGTTTCGGTCCACCTTGAAGGACATCATTGTTCAGCACTCATATTCATCTTCCGAATCATCGAAAGGGCGGCGCATACATCAATCCTCCCTGTGTCCAGAGGGCATTTAATCCCCGGGACATCTTGAATGTGGACCCCATGCCCAGATTGCGCTCAAAAACCTCCGCGTAGTTGCCGACCTTTTCAATCACATTGGCGACAAAGGCGTTGGAGAGCCCCAAGCCTTTCCCCAGTGCGCCGCTGACCCCGAGGAGCCTTCGTATTCCGGGGTCATCGGATTTTTTCGCGGTTCCGACATTTTTTTGAGTGATCCCCAGCTCTTCGGCCGCTATCATGCCGTAGATGGTCCAAACGACGACATCTCGCCACCGGCTGTCGTTCGACTCGACAGCCGGTCCGAGGGGTTCCTTGGAGATGGTTTCACCCAAAACGACATACCGGGATGGATCTTTTTCGGCAAACTGTCTGGAGATCAGCTGAGAGCGGTCCGAAGTGGCGGCGTCACAGCGATCGGCTCTTAAGGCGGACATGACCCCCTCACTGTTTTCGAAGGTCAGCAACCTGAATTTGAGATTTCTTTTTGCAAAGTAATCGGTGATGTTTTTTTCCGTCGTCGTTCCCGATACGGCGCAGATTGTGGCATCCGCCAACTCACTGATACGCTGCACACCCAGGCTTTTTTTTAAGAGGACGCTTTGACCGTCATAAAATGTCGTCACCGTAAAATCGACGCCGACCTCGCCGTCTCTGGAAACCGTCCAGGTGGTATTTCGGGAGAGGAGATCGATTTCGCCCGACTGGATCGCGGTGAAGCGCTGGGCCGCGGAAAGGGAGACGTACTTGACCTTCTTCGGATCGTTAAAAATCGCAACCGCGACCGCTTTACAGAAGGCCACGTCAAAGCCATCGTATTCTCCTTTGGGATTCAAAAAGCCGAAACCGGGCACCCCTTGGTTGACACCGCAATGAAGCACGCCGCGTCGTTTCACTGTATCCAACTTTCCCGCGAAAACGGCAGAGGTCCCAAAGAGGCCGATGATGAATACGGCGGCGGAAAGGACCTTTATTATATGTTTATTCGTCATTTGACTCCCTTCGTTTTCACCGGCTGTATTGCTCGCCTTTGATATGTTGCCCTCGCTCAAGGACCCAACACCGTTGATTTTTTGTAAAACCGAGATGCGCATAGTATGAATTCGCGGATGGAGAAGCAAGCAATACAAGTTTGCACTTTGGGCCTAATTGTGCTTGCGTCTTGATTTGCAAGGTTCTACCCACACCGGCTCGTTGATATTTTTTATCGACCGCAAGATCAGAAAGGTAGCAAGCATAGTGGAAGTCTGTGATCGAGCGCGCCATGCCAATAAGCTTTTCACGCTTCCAAGCCGAAACCATTAAATTGCTATTTATCAGCATGCCCTCCATGCACGCCAAATCGTCAACAGGACGGCGTTCACTCAGTGAGGATTATCGCAATAATTCAATGTATTGATGGGCGGATACGGGAGCATTAACGCTATATTCGATGCGCATGTGCTATCTTGCCGGCCCCTTTCTATATTTATACGGGCTTGGGTATTTTCGTCTTGGATCACGTGGCTGCACTGCATGGCGGCGCCTCGATGATCAATACATTACATTGCTTCGGTACAACATCCATTTTCTGGGTGGAATGTAGCCTAAACCCTTGACAAAAGGCAAGGATGAACCCAAACCGGGATTCGGATCTTGGGATATAAAACCGTCGGTTTGAAAAAGGCAGCGGGATGCCTTTTGATCAAGGGAGCGACCCGAAACCCTTATCAGACAAAGAATGCATATAATAGAAAGCCATGCCCTCCCGCGGACCAAGCGGTGCAAGCCCGTCATTGTGGTCCGGCACGCATGCCTGCGGCTTGACTCTTTGTGGGTGGGTATACGATACTCTTAAATTTAGGTGGCATAAGAGACGGTGATGAGCCCTGATTCAGCAATCACAACCGGAGCGCTTGCTCAGCGCATGAACCAATACGAACATTATAGAAAAATTATAGAACACGCGGATGACGCCATGTTAATGGTCGATCCGAGGGGACATTTCTTGGCGCAAAACGAAAGACACGAGAGCCTGTTCGGTTTTTCCGATGCGGCTTTACAGGATCGCACACCGGCGGTTTACTTGGGTAAATCGTCTTGCGCGTCACTGATGGCGACGCTCTCCAAGCAACCGTGCCATCGCGGAGAGATGACGGGTCAAACGCAGTCCGGCGCCATGAGGGAGGTTTCCTTCGCTGTTTTTCCGATGATCAACGCGCAAGGCGCCATCGACTGTTACTTGATCAGCTATGTGGACATCGGCGACCAAAGGCGCTCAAACACCGCGCTGCAACTTTATGCCGCCGTTTTAGGTCAAACCACAAAAGGGATGTTGGTCATGGACGCGGAGGGACGTATTCTGTCGATGAACGATGCTTTTTCCAAGATCACAGGGTTCCGTTTGGTCGAACTCGCAGGAAAAATGCCGGAGGCGCTTTATTCCGGACTCCAAGGGCCAGATATCTACCCGAAGCTTTGGAACCGCTTGAAGACAGAAGGGCAATGGCAGGGAGAGATTTGGAATCGACGGAAGGATGGCGTCGTCTATCCGGAGCTGGCGGCATTCCAGGCCATCAAGGGAAACAAAGGGGAAATCATCTACTATGTAGGCACCTTTTCGGATATTACGGAGCGGGACATTCCCGAGGAGCGGAAGCTGTATCTAACCCTGCACGACATATTAACCGACCTTCCGAATTGCCGACTTTTAAACGTACGCCTGGTTCAGGCATTGAAACAAGCCGAACGGAAACACGAAAAGTTGGCCTTGCTCTATATGGACCTGGACCATTTTAAAACGGTGAACGATGCCTTGGGCAAGGTTGCCGGAGACAATCTACTGATCGAAGTCGGACAGCGTTTGAAAAAA
This sequence comes from Nitrospiria bacterium, assembly GCA_046756925.1. GTDB lineage: Bacteria > Nitrospirota > Nitrospiria > SBBL01 > JAADHI01 > JAJDBU01. Next base: position 30,009 of record JBHHXH010000005.1, on the reverse strand, counting down.
TGCGTCCGCGATTGCGATACCGTCTCTCGTCTTTCTCATGATACCTTTGTCATTCTCCTGACGGAAAGCAGTGAAATTGAACACACGGCGACGATCGCCAAGAAGATTCTCAACCACATTTCAAAACCGGTGCTCCTCGATCATCATCCAATCATCATGACGGGAAGTATCGGAATCAGCCTGTACCCGATCGACGGGGCGGATAAGGACGCTCTCTTGCGCCACGCGGAGGCCGCAATGGCCCGCGTCAAACATCAAGGCAGAAACGGCTATCAATTTTATTCCAAGGAAATGGATGAGAAAACCTTAGAACGGATCGAATTGAAAATGGCGATGCAGCGGGCGCTGGAACGGGAAGAATTTAAGGTCTTTTATCAACCCCAGGTCGACCTTAAGGGCGGTGGGATCACGGGCATCGAAGCGCTGGTCCGCTGGCAGCACCCGGATAAAGGATTGATCCTGCCCGCCGACTTTATTCCGATGGCGGAAGAAACCAGCCTGATCCTCCCGATCGGCGAATGGGTGCTTCGCACGGCCTGCCGGCAGCTGAAAATGTGGCGGGAGAGCGGTTTTTCGAAAATGCGCATGGCCGTCAACCTCTCCGCACTGCAATTTCAGCAAGCACATTTATCCGTATTGGTTCGGGAGGTCCTCAATGAAAACGCCATCGATCCCGACGCCCTGGAACTCGAAATAACCGAAAGCTTTACCATGGAACACGTGGGCAGGGGCATCGAGACCATGAAGGCCTTGCAAGACCTGGGTGTGAAACTGGCCGTGGACGACTTTGGGATCGGGTATTCATCCCTCGGTTATCTACGGCAATTTCCGATCCATACGCTGAAGGTCGATCAATCTTTTATCAAGGGACTGACCCACAATCCGGACGATGCGGCGATTACTTCCGCCATTATCGCCATGGCGCAAAACCTCAATCTCTCCGTGGTCGCCGAGGGCGTTGAAACCAAGGATCAGTTGGCATTCCTAAAAAACCACGGCTGCGACAGCGCACAAGGTTTTTATTTTTGTCACCCCATGCCGGTCAAGCTGTTCGAGGATTTTCTAAAAACGGCCCCCGGCATCGGGGCGGCAAGCCGATTGAACTGAAATCCCACATTGCAAAGGCAGGCGCGGCAAAGGCAGGCACGCAAGCGATGTTTATAGACCCTGTTCGGAGGGTATCCATGAAAACCCATCGGAAACCGATTTGTATTTTAATCATGACCGTCATTCTTTTGGTGATGTTCCAAATCCATCCGGCCATCGCCGGCTTTAAAGTAAATGAAGGCGACCCGGCGCCGGATTTTACCCTACAGGACCAACACGGCCAATCAGTCCGGCTTGCGTCTTTTCGCGGAAGTTGGGTGGTCCTTTATTTTTATCCCAAGGACGATACACCGGGATGCACCAAGGAGGCTTGCTCTTTTCGGGACAATCTCGTGGGCATTCAGCAGCTCAATGCCAAGGTGTTGGGAGTGAGTGTCGATTCGGTTGCCTCACACAAAAAGTTTTCGGAGAAACACCGGCTCAATTTTCAAATCTTGTCGGACGATCGGCATGTCGTGACAAAACGTTACGGCACCTTGATACGCTTTATGGGCATGGACATCGCACGCCGAAGCACCGTGATCATCGACCCGGACGGTATCATCCGAAAGCTGTTTCCTTCCGTCGAACCCGAAGACCATGCCTTAGAAATTCACAGAACATTGTTGTCTCTGAAACAAAACTAAACTAAACGCTTTCCACCCTATGTAAATCCCCCCTTCCCCTCTCCCAGGACCAACGAAGGGCCTTATACCCTTTAAGATGGTTCCTCTTTTTCTTCAACAGCGCAGATCAGCCGCCCGCGATAAAGCATGATTTGGACCGGATCGCCGACAGCCACATCCTCGGCGCGGCGGACGATTTCCAAGGTGCCGGGTTTCCGGGTAATGCTGTAACCGCGTCCGAGGATGTTCAAAGGGCTGAGGAGATGCAAGCGCACCATCTGTTTTTGTAACTGCGCCTTGCGATCATCGATCAGCCGGCTTCCGGCTTGGACGAGGGCTTCGGACCACCCGATCAGCCTTCTTCGAACATCATTTAATTGCCTGCCGGGATTCAGATGGGCAAGGCCCTCACGGGATCGCTGCAATCGCGCTTTCCGCTCTTCTATTTGTCGGTCAAGGGCCTGGTGCAAGCGAATGGTGAGATGCTTTGTCCGATCTCTCTGCGCCCCGATACGAAGGCTCGGCGGGACCAAGAGACGTGTCGTGTACGCCGTTTGGGTTTTGGCAGTTTCAATGCGTTCCGTCATTCGATCGATCAATCGACTGTGGCTGTTTCGAATCACGTCGATGACGGTCATGCCTTGTTTGACGACACGTTCCGCTGCGATCGAGGGCGTCGGGGCAAACAGGTCGGCAACATAATCGGAAATCGTCGTATCGCTTTCATGCCCGATGGCCGAAAGCACCGGGATCCTAGATCGCTGTATGGCCCGGGCGACGCACTCTTCGTTGAAGGCCCGGAGGTCTTCCGGAGATCCGCCGCCACGCGCCAGGATCAGCAGATCCATAGACGCATCGAAAGCCCCGCCGGGCCGATTGAATGTATCGAGTGCGGCGCTTATTTTTTCGGCGGCATCCCATCCCTGCACCGGGACGGGATGGAGGAGGAGATGGCATGGAAACGCGCTTTCCCGGAAGACCTTCAAGATATCCTGAATCGCGGCGCCGGAGGCGGAGGTAATCAGCCCGATTCGCGCAGGATATCTTGGCATAGGTCGTTTTCGGTCGGGATCGAAAAGGCCTTCTTGGCGAAGTTGCGCCTTTAGTCGTTCAAACGCAGCCTGAAGTGCGCCGGCGCCTCTGGGTTCGAGGTAATCGCAGATCAGCTGACACGATCCTCTTGCTTCGTAAAGGTTCAACCGGCCGCGAATAAGAACGGATTTCCCTGCCTTGGGACGAAATCTTAAAAACCGCAAGTGCGAGCGAAAAACGACGGCCTTGATCGTTGCCCGACTGTCCTTCAGGTTAAAATAAAGATGGCCGGATTGAGGCATGGTGAGATCGGCGACTTCTCCCTCTATCCAAAGATCCGAAAATGTCCCTTCCAGGGTTTCCCGCACCGCGGTCATGAGTTCGTGGACTTTTAAAATCCGTCGCCCGGCCGGGCTGGATGCCATTTGAATCGCTCCTGAGACCGCCCTGTTTATTTTGCGCGGCGGCGCCAAAACTGCAATCGTTTGGAAATTTCGTTTTCTTTGCCTTGATCACTGGGTTTGTAGTAGAGACGCGCCTCCGGCAAGTAGTCTTGTGATACAAAATGGCCTGGATAATCGTGAGGATAGCGGTAGCCTTTTCCCCGGTTCAAACGTTTTGCGCCGGAATAGCCGGCGTCTTTAAGGGAGGAGGGGACCTCCATCACCCGTCCCGAACCGAGCTCTTTGAGCGCTGCATCGATGGCCAGATAGGAGGCATTGCTCTTCGGGGCCGTCGCAAGATAGATGACCGCTTCGGCCAGTGGAATCCGTCCTTCAGGCATGCCGATCGCCTCGATCGCACGGTGGGCCGAGACCGCGATCGCCAGGGCGTCCGGGTCGGCGTTCCCGATATCTTCAGCCGCTGAGATAATCACCCGACGGGCGATAAAAAGCGGATCTTCCCCGGCATAGATCATTTTCGCCAGCCAATAGATTGCAGCGTCGGGATCCGACCCTCTGATGCTCTTGATAAACGCCGAGATGGTGTCGTAATGGTCATCCTTGTTATCGTAGACGACACTCTTTTTTTGAATCGACGCTTCCGCCACCTCACGGGTAAAACGAATGATGCCATCCGCATCGGGCGGGGTGGTCGCCGCCCCGATTTCGAGGGCGTTTAACAGCCGGCGGGCATCTCCTTCCGTCATGTCGATGAGGTGGGCTGCAGCGGCTTCCGATAGCTCAATTTTTAAGGCGCCGAGCCCGCATGCACGGTCTTCCAAGGCACGATTCAAAATCGACTGTAGGGCTTCGGGCGGCAGCGGTTTCATCTCGACGATCTGCGATCGGGAAGACAGTGCCGGAATAATCGAAAAAAAGGGGTTTTGCGTCGAGGCGCCGACCAAGGTGATGACCCCTCTCTCCACATCCGGAAGCAGGGCCGATTGCTGGATTTTATTAAAGCGATGTATTTCGTCGATGAGCAAGAGCGTCTTTCGATTCGCAGCGCCCTTTTCTCGATGCGCCTCGGCAATCACTTTTCGGACGTCCGACAAACCGGACGTGACGGCATTTAATTCCCTAAAAAGCGATTGACTATAGCTTGCAATGAGGTGCGCCAAGGCCGTTTTTCCGCAACCTGGCGGACCGAAAAGGATGAGGGAGGACACACGGTCGGCCTCGATAGCGCGACGGAGAAATCTCCCCGGTTCCAATAGATGTTTTTGTCCGCTATATTCCGAAAAATGCCTTGGTCGCATCCGCCATGCCAGGGGTGCGGTTGTATCCGGAGAAGCGCTCATATTGATCTAAGGTGTTTATAAAACATTGTTAGGATAGGGTTTGCATAGGTAGGAGAAAATCGATGCGGATAATGACGGTGTTGTCTCGGGCTGAAACAAGGAGAAAGAGCCCCCGCTTTGCCGTGGGCGGCTCAGCTCAAACCTGGGTCACCAGGTGGGCACCAAGATGAAGATATTAGGCTTTTCCACCTCCAAAAAAATGGAACGTGCTCACAATCTCCTTGAACTTGGCTCCCTTGCTGTGATTGTTAGGTTTGAAGAATATCTACCTACGTGCAAAGCAGGGACAGCTTCATATAAGGTGAGCGTATCAAAGTTAAATTGAAATATCAAGATTAACGGCGGAGGCTTTTTTCAACATGGAATTCATCGAATTGTTCCTCGATGCTCTCAATAATCCCCAGGGTTTTGCCCCCCACGATCGCCTCCTCCTCTTTTTTGTCTTTCTTCAACTGAAATAGCTCGTGCGCGATATTGATTGCCGCCAGAATCACCAACTTAGAATATGGGCTTCCTTGGGAATGTTCGGCAATCTCGTGCATCTTCTGATTGACATACGACGCCAATTCCTGAGCATATTCTTGATTGGTATCCCCTTTGAGGGTATACTTCCTTCCGAATATTTCAATATGAAGGCGCTTGTTCAGTTTTCTGCTCCATTTCTATGTTGTTTGACCCATCATTGAGACGGTTGAGTGTTCCTAAAATCTTTTCTACCCGTTGCCGAGCTTCGCTTCGTTCTTGCAGGAGTTCACGTGACGCTTTTTCTTGTTCGTCCAGCTGAATTTCCAATGCATGCTTTTCTTGTTTCAAAGTCTTGATCATGTCAATCATGTCATGAACACGACCTTCCAATATTTCCAGAGATTTAAGGTCCATATCTTCCCTCAATGTTGTCAAGATGCGATAAATCTAACGATTCGAACCCATTTTGTCAACAGATGATCGGCGAATTATTCATAAATAATTTCCGTCGCTCCAATGGACCAAAAAACATATTCTTTTGTTCGTTCAACTTGGGAGGAAACGGTCTTATTTTTTAATCTTTTTCTGTCATACAATCACTGCATCATGACAGTAGAAGCGTCTTGCCGGCCTCAAATATATAAAACCCAGCTAAAATGTATAACAAACCTGGATCGTTTGCCTGAAAATGCTTGTGCCATTGTGGTAGGCAGAGATCGAAAGGCATTTTTTTGCCTCCGAAGATTGCTGTCCTTTCCATACAAATTCTTTTTTCTCCATACGATGGTTATTCAGAAATATCGGCAGTGGCCCCGGATAAAAAAAGCGTCTTGTGATATTATTGTAGTCTAATGTATATTGTACTCCCTTTAATTCTTTCGTCCGAAGGATGGGGAATTCACGTCAAGTTTCTGCTTTGTAGAAGAGAATACAACCGTTTTTGACCGGGAGAATAAGGAGCGTTTAACGATGATACGAATTGTGATAGCAGACGATTCCAGCACAGCCAGATTGTTTATACGCCGATGTCTCAATTTGGCCGGTTTTGACCAAACCTCCATTACATTTGCCACGAATGGACAAGAAGCCCTTGAACAAGTGAAAAACGAAGGAACAGACCTTCTGATTACAGATCTCAATATGCCGGTGATGGATGGCCAAGAGCTGTTGAAAAACGTTAAATCAGATCCAAAAATATCGGATCTTCCCGTCCTGGTTATTACGAGTGCGGCAAATCCGGCAAAAGAGTCCGAGCTCTTGCAAATGGGTGCCAGCTCCGTCTTGTGCAAACCGATTACACCCGAAGCCCTAGGGCCTAAGATTGGTTTTTTGTTTCATAAGGAGGGATGAAGCAGATGGACGGATCGAACGACAAATTAGGGCAGTGCATCAATGCAGCGGTAAGCGAAGTACTAAAAACCATCGCCTCAATGGACATTACCTCGGATGAAACGCCGACAGAGGAAATACATGAAGTCCGTTGGGTCAGCATGGATGTCTTGAATCCCGTCCAAGGGCAATTCAGATTGCTCATGTCGAGGGAAATGACCAAAAAAATAACCAAGACCATGTTCGGGGTTTCGGACAGCTCCCTAACCGATGCGCTTTTGGAAGACTCCCTGTCCGAGCTTTTAAATACCGTTGTAGGACGTTTAATGACCTTGCTTTTGCCAAAAGATCAAGCCTATCAGTTGGGCCTGCCTGGACCGGGCAAGGGGAAATACCCGCAATTGGATCGCTCGACCCTGGTTTTCCGTTTTTTAGCTGAAAACGAAAGAATCCGTTTGACGGTCTCCGGGGAAATATTGCGCGGCACCTTTGCTTCGGCCTCGCCTCAGTCTATTCCATGACTTTAGGAACATCCCATCCACATCACGCGCATCGATTCCACCATCAATGAACACCATTTTTTGAACAAATCTTTTAACATTCATATATTGGGCTTATTTCCTCGAATGGTTTGACAATAGCAATTATCATGGTAAGCTTTGGAGGTTCACTGCTTTGACCTCCTTAATCAGCATGAACAGCTGCGAGACCCCCTTTAAGAAGCTGCTCTTAAAGGGGGTCTTTCTATGTCCATCGTTTTATTACACCCCCAACACCAAATATTTGATATGGATATGGCCCATCATTTATATAATTGCGAATTGATCGCCTTTTTTGAATAAGCGCGCATGTCCGTGACGGCGCATAAACTTCTAATCGAAGCAGCAGGGCAGACAAGGATTGGTTGAATAACACTTCGCTTATACGATAAAATGAAAAGATTTCTTTACTAAGGAAGGAGCCAGGACCCCTTGTCACAATCCGATCCATTTGTCTCGCATCGCCGAAAGATCGACGAAATTGATGAAAAATTGCTTTCTCTGCTGAACGATCGCGCCCGAATTGTGCAAGCCATTGGAAAGATAAAAAGAAGCGAGAAGGCCGAATTTTATGTTCCTGGAAGAGAACAAGCCATTTACGAGCGACTGGATCAGAGAAATTCAGGACCGTTTTCGAACCAGGCGATTCGGTCAATCTTTCGTGAGATTATATCGGCCTCATTATCGTTAGAGGAGCCGATCCGGGTCGCATTTCTCGGGCCTCGGGCCACGTTTACACATCTGGCCTGTTTGCAGCGTTTTGGGTCGTCGGTATCTGACTTCCCCGTAGATAGTATCAAGGCGGTTTTTCAGGCCGTTGAAAAAGGCGCCAGCCACTTCGGGGTTGTTCCCATCGAAAATTCGACGGAAGGCGTCGTGAATCACACATTGGACCTTTTTGTCGATTCTTCCCTTCATATATTCGGCGAAATATATCTTGAAGTCATGCATCATCTCCTCTCACAAGCAGATCGGATCGAAGGCGTCAAACGTATCTATTCCCATCCGCAGGCCATCGCGCAATGCCACGTTTTTTTGGAGAAATACGCTGCCAATATTCCGATTACGGAAGTTTCCAGTACAGCCCGCGCCGCCGAGTTGTGCCAAGCGGAAAGGGAAGCCGGCGCGATCGCCTCGGACTTGGCAGCCGATTTATACGGCATTCCTATTATACGAAAGCGGATCGAAGACAACCCAAATAATATCACCCGATTTCTTGTCATTTCCAAAAAGATGCACCATCGAACCGGGTCCGACAAGACATCGGTGATCGTATCGATCAAGGACAAGCCCGGGGCGCTTTATGAAATCTTGTGCTATTTTTCGGAAAAAGCGATTAATTTAACGAAAATCGAATCGCGGCCTTCGAAAAAGAAAGCCTGGGAATATCTCTTTCATATCGATATGGCCGGCCATGTAGACGAAGAACCGATCCGCGAAGTATTCGACTTATTACGTTCAAAAGCGGTATCGTTGAAAGTGCTCGGCTCCTACCCCATGGCGGAAGGATATCCGTCTTAAACCAAGGCCCTTGTCAATGATCAAAGTCAGTCCGGATATCTCTAAGCTTATCCCCTACGTCCCCGGTATATCTCCGGAAGCGCTCGAGCGAGAGATGGGCATATCGGGTGCCGTAAAAATGGCCTCGAACGAAAATCCGCTCGGTCCATCTAAAAAAGCCATCAGCGCGATTCGAAGTCACTTAAAACGGATCAACCAATATCCCAGCGGGACGTCACAAGACCTGAAGGATGCCCTCGCCGAAAAGTGGAAGGTCCTGCCTGAGCAAGTCATCATCGGGAATGGATCGAATGAGATCATTGAACTCCTGGTCCGGACCTTTGTCATGCCGGGAGACGAGGTCGTGATGGCGCATCCCAGCTTTTCACTCTATGACAAGATGGCCAAGACCGCGCATGCCAAAACCGTTCACGTTGCATTAGAAGATGGAAGGCATGACCTTAAGGAAATGTCTAAGGCAGTGAACGAAAAGACGAAATTGATCTTTATCTGCAACCCCAACAACCCGACCGGCACAATTATCCATCATGAAGATGTCAAAAAATTTCTTTTGTCCATTCCGAAGACGGCTTTGGTTGTTTTAGACGAGGCCTACGCGGAATATGTCACGCATCCAAACTTCCCGCACGCGGTCACGCTCCTCAATGAGGGCGCTTCCTTGATCATGCTTCGGACCTTTTCGAAAATCTATGGTTTGGCCGGCCTCCGGATCGGTTACGGCTTAAGCGGCGTTGAGATGATTGACTACATGAACCGGGTGCGGCAGCCCTTCAACGCCAATGCCCTGGGGCAACAAGGTGCGCTGGCGGCCCTGTCGGACGAAATCCATATCCGTCGTTCTCGAAAAGTCAACCGGGAAGGAAAGCGATATCTTTTCAAAATGTTCGAGGACATGGGGATCTCCACCTATCCATCGGAGACCAACTTTATTTACTTTTACTTGCAGAACCACCGTCCCGACATCGGGAGAGCAATCCATAAAGCGCTTCTTCAGGAAGGGATCATCATCCGTCATTTCGGTGGCGTCCACTTTCGGGTGACCATCGGCCTCATGCGCGATAACAGGGGATTTATACGGTCTTTGAAAACGATTCTATCGAACATCGACCCCAAAGCGATGATTCCAGATCATTGATGAAGGACATCGCGAGGGAAAGGAGGCCACTATGGTCATCGTCTTAAAACCCGGAACCCCGGAACATCAGAAGGAGCAGGTTCTTAAACTGATCAAGGATGCAGGGCTTTCTCCGCATGTGTTGATCGGAGAAGAACGAACCGTCATCGCCGTCATCGGAGACGAACGGGCCCTCCAGAAACAAGCCCTGTCCGCCCTTCCCGGTGTCGAAAAAGCGCTGCCCATTCTTTCGCCCTACAAATTGGTCAGCCGTGAGTTTAAACAGGAAGACACCCGGATCGATATCAACGGCACGGTCATCGGCGGGCGTCGGGTTGTGGTGATGGCGGGACCTTGTTCGGTCGAAACAAAGGATCTGCTTTCGTCCATCGCCGCCGAGATTAAAAACGCCGGGGCTTCGATCCTTCGGGGCGGGGCGTTTAAACCCCGCACATCCCCCTATTCTTTCCAAGGCCTGGGGGAAGAAGGCCTGGAATACCTGAGCGAGGCAAAGAAGCAAACCGGTTTGCCGATCATTACAGAGATACTGGATCCGCGGGACATGCCGATGATGATGAAACATGCCGATATACTCCAAATCGGGGCCAGAAACATGCAGAACTTCAGACTGTTGGCGGAGGCGGGCGCTCAGAACAAGCCGGTGATGCTCAAACGGGGCCTGTCCGCCACCATTAAGGAATTCCTGCTTTCGGCGGAATACATCCTCTCCGCAGGGAACGCCAAGGTCATGCTTTGCGAACGCGGGATTCGAACCTTCGAAACCGCCACCCGGAACACCCTCGACCTTTCCGCCGTCCCGGTACTTAAACGGTTATCGCACCTTCCGGTGATTGTCGATCCCAGTCATGCGGTTGGAAAAACCGATCTTGTGGCGCCGATGGCGAAGGCCGCGGTCGCAGCCGGTGCGGACGGCCTGATGATTGAAGTGCATTCCAATCCTTCGGAAGCCTTTTGCGATGGAGAGCAGGCCATGATCCCAAAGGATTTTAAGAACCTCATGTCTGAACTGCGGCAAATTGCGGCCGCGATTGGAAGAGCATTGAATTCAGAAGACCTTGACAAGACGGTCTAGCGCTCGATAGACACAGATCGGTACGCATTTTCTTCCCATTCATCGGCTTCTCCGATTTTATGCTGGGGAAGCAGGGACAAACGCTTGTTTAAGACGCCGGCAAGGCTGAAGATGAAAATCGGAAGCGGCAACTCCGGTCCGACGACCATCGGGCCAAGGCCGGATCGAAAGCCCGGCCCTTATCCAATACGATTTTAAAGGAAGGAACGGCTTAACAAGAAGCAGTTGAAAGGAGTTCTCATTGTTGTTTAAGCAGATCACGATCATTGGAGTGGGTTTAATAGGAGGGTCTTTAGGACTCGCATTAAAGAAGGCACAGGTTGTCAAACAAGTCGTCGGTTATGGTCGGCGCCGCGGAGCGCTCCATAAGGCCGTCGCGCTCCACGCCATCGACCGTTATTACCTGACGCTCCCGAAGGCGCTGTCGAATGCCGACCTTGTGGTATTGGCAACACCGGTCGGCACATTCGAAAAAATTTGTCAGGCCATGTCGCCGCATCTTCAAGAAGGATGCGTCGTAACCGATGTGGGGAGCGCCAAAGGGCAGCTCGTCTCCCGCATCGAGAACCTAATGCCTTCGGGTGTCCATTTTGTTGGCGGGCACCCGATCGCCGGGCGGGAGAAATCCGGGGTCATGGCGGCCTCCGATCTGCTATTCCAAGGCTGCCGTACGATCTTAACGCCAAATGCCGGCACGAACCGAAAGGCGCTTGGGAAAATCAAAGGCCTTTGGAAGGCCGTTGGGTCAATGGTGTCGGAAATGGACCCTTTCGAACACGACCGTATTCTCGCAATGGTCAGCCATCTTCCGCATTTTGTGGCCTATGCGCTCATGGAAGTTCTCACGCACCCAAAGGTGGCGGACCTGGATCCCGTCCGATACTCCGCCGGCGGTTTGCGCGATTTTACGCGGATCGCGGCGAGCTCCGCGGAAATGTGGCGAGACATCTTTCTGCACAATCGTGAAGCGATGATCGAAGCCATCGACCTTTATCAGGAAACCATCGAAAAGATAAAAAAAATGATCATCAGCAAGAACGGCGAGGCGCTCATCGACACCTTAGAAGCCGCCAAGACCGTTCGTCAAAGATCTTCTTCTAGATAGGCAAACAGCGGTTTTGACAACATCCCTTACACCCAAAACGCCTCCCTTACGGGGAAGCATCTCCATTCCAGGCGATAAATCGATTACCCATCGCGCGGTGATTTTGTCTTGTTTGGCGGAAGGCCTCAGCGAAATAAAGGGCTACCTCCCAGCACAGGATTGCTTAAGAACCATTCAAGCGTTTCAAGAAATGGGTATCTCCATTCGCCCCGATCATAGAGAAGGCTCTCCGAGTCTCTTTGTGGACGGCAAAGGACTACGCGGGCTTACAGAGCCGGGGGATGTATTGGATTGCGGCAATTCCGGGACGACGATGCGCCTTCTGGCCGGTCTCCTCTCTGGACAGTCCTTTTTTTCGGTCCTCTCTGGAGACCCCTCTCTTCGAAACCGACCGATGCGGCGTATCGTCGATCCGCTCAAAATGATGGGGGCGGACATCAGGGGCCGGGCAAATGACGCCCATGCGCCTCTGGGCGTATCGGGCAAGCCGCTTTCTCCGATCGAATATGCCTTGCCGATTCCCAGCGCACAGGTGAAATCGGCGATTTTATTGGCGGGACTGACGGGTTCCGGTCCGACTACGATTCTCGAACCTTGTCCCTCTCGTGATCACACGGAACGGATGTTTCAACATTTCGGCATCCCCCTGACGCGGAAAAGGGGATCTCTGTCCTTGGCCGGCGACCAGCGGTTTTCGGGTCGCAAGATCGAGGTCCCGGGCGATTTATCTTCCGCGGCATTTTTTTTGGTTGCGGGAACCCTCGTCGAAGGATCCGAGATGACCCTCTGTAACGTGGGTGTCAATCCAACCCGGACCGGCATCTTGGACATCTTAAATCAAATGGGCGCCGATATCCGTCTGGATCGGAAAAGAACTTCCGCTTTCGAGCCCCTTGCCGATCTTCACGTTCGATCGAGGCCCCTTAAAGGGGTGAAGATCGAAGGAGAGCTGATCCTGCGTGCCATCGACGAGTTTCCCATTCTTTGCGTTGCCGCCGCCAAGGCGGAGGGAGAAACCGTTATCCGGGGCGCTGCGGACCTGCGTCATAAGGAAAGCGATCGCATCGAAACCATGGCCACGGCATTGCGAGGTATGGGCGTCGAGGTTGAAACCTTTCCGGACGGCATTCGTATCGTCGGGAAGGAGCGCTGGCAAGGAAGCCATTGCAGAACGGCGGGAGACCACCGCGTGGCCATGGCGATGGCGGTCGCTGGTTTGATTGCCACCGGCGGAAATATAATCGACGACACGGATTGTATTTCCATCTCTTTTCCTGGTTTTTTCGATCTCTTGTCCATATTAGGATCTTAATTGAGAAAGGTATAGGAAGGACGATGTCAAAGGCTTTGGTCATCGCGATCGACGGTCCGGCCGCCGCCGGAAAAAGTAGCGCCGCAAAGGGTTTGGCGCGACGTCTGGGCTACAAATACCTCAACACGGGGTCCCTGTATCGGGCATTGGCCTGGAAAATGTTGGAACAAAAAGTAAATCTCGATGACGCCTCGGAGGTGGAACAGTCCTGCCAATCCGTTCAGATCGCCATGTCGACGGAGGAAGGCGCCACGCGGATGTGGGTCGACGGAGTCGATGTCTCGCCTTATCTTCGATTACCGGAGGTCACCAGTGCCTCTGCGGTCATTTCAAGCTATCCCGGCGTTCGGAAAAAACTGCTGTCGATCCAGCAAGAAATCGGCAGGCAAGGTGGTGTTGTCGCAGAAGGTCGGGACATCGGATCGGTCGTTTTTCCGAATTCCGACTTAAAGTTCTTTTTGGACGCCGCCGCCTCGACCCGCGGAGAAAGACGATTTAAAGACCTGGTCCAGGCCGGCGTCAAGACCGATCGCGCCAGTACGACAAAAGCGCTGGTCGAGCGGGATTTCAAAGACAGCCAACGGGCCATCTCCCCCCTCAAACGCGGTGAGGATGCCATATTGATCGATTCGACTTTCTTAAATGAAAAAGAAGTGATCGAACGGATGTTCCAGGAAGTGACCCAAATCCTGGCGTTAAAGTCCTAGTATCTTACGGTTTCGCCAGCATGCTCTATTGTATTGCGCATTGTCTTGTCTCTTCCTTGGCAAAGTCGGTTTTCCGTCTTAGGGTCGCCGGCGCCGCCCACGTTCCAAGGGAGGGTGGCGTGATCGTCGCCGCTAATCACAACAGTTACTTCGATATTCCCTTCCTGGGTTGTGCGCTTCGGCGACGGGCCGACAATATCGCAAAGAGCGAGCTTTTTCGGAACCGTTTTTTGGCGATGTTCTTTAAAGCGCTCGGGGGATTTCCCGTTCGGCGAGGCCGGGTCGACCGAAAGGCGATGGACGAAGCCGTTGCCCGATTGAAGAGAGGCCGCTTACTGGCCTATTATCCTGAAGGAACCCGGAGCAAGGATGGTCGCATTCAAAAAGGGAAACCGGGGATCGGGATGGTCGTTGCCGCATCGGGTGCGCCGGTGATTCCCGCATATATCGACGGAACCGCGCCCGTCCGGCTCTTTGGGAGGGTCACCGTTCGTTTTGGAAAGGAAATCAATTTCGGAGAAAAGCTCAGATTGGCGCAGAAAGAAGGGATGCATCCAAAAATACTTTATGATACAATCTCGAAAACGGTGATGGAGGCTATCTCTCTCCTTCAAAAAGAACAGGACGATGCCGGTGGCCGGGACCGATAAATAAGGACATGTCATGGAAGTCGTATTGGCAAAACATGCCGGTTTTTGTTTCGGCGTGAAAAGGGCCGTGAAACTCGCGGAGGATACCGCAAACAACCAAAGCGGTCCCGCGCATAGCCTCGGACCCTTGATTCATAATCCGCAAGTTGTGGAAGCCTTGAGCCGGAAGGGGGTCAAACGGGTGGAATCCCTTTCGGATGTGAAGGAAGGCGTCGTTATTTTCCGATCTCATGGGGTGTCGTCTCCAGAGGTATTCGAAGAGGCGCAGGCAAGGGGCTTGTCAGTGGTGGATGCGACTTGTCCTTTTGTCACCAACGCACAAAAATATGCGAAACAGTTGGTCGAAGAACACTACCAGGTTGTCATGGTCGGAGATCGCAATCATCCGGAGACGAAAAGCGTTCTTGGGCACGCGGGAGGAGAGGTGCTCGTGACGGAGTCGTTTGACGAAATCAAGAACTACCTCAACAAATATCCGAAGAAAAAACTCGGCATCATTTCTCAAACGACGCAAACCTATAGAAAATTCAGCGAGATTGTCGTAAAATGCCTTGAAATCTGCGAAGAGGTCAAGATTTTCAACACCATTTGCTATGCCACCGATGACCGCCAAACCGAAGCGGAGGACTTGGCCGAAAAGGTCGGGGCAATGGTCGTTGTGGGCGGCAGGAATTCCGCAAACACCACCCATCTCGCGGAGATTTGTAGACGGAGTAAAATACCTGTATACCATATCGAAACAGCACAGGAAATTCAGCGGAACTGGTTTCCCGGGATCGATACGGTCGGCGTGACGGCTGGCGCGTCAACACCCGATTGGATCATCGACGATGTCGTTCGCTATTTAGAAGGGCTGCAACCTCATTCCTGCGGGCATGACACTCCCGCGCGACCTTAAATATGCGATTCGATTTTTATCAACACAGAACCCGAGCAATTTAGAGAATACGACAAGGGAGAAGAACTTTTTTATGGCCAAAGTAAAAAAAAGAAATATATTGGACGACGAGCCGATCAGCGATGAAGCCCGCAAGGAACGGATGGAGGAAGAGGCGCTCTATGCAGAGACCTTTAAAAATATGGAAGAAGGGGGCGTCATCGATGGGACCGTTTTGGCACTCGAGGGAGAAAGTGTGCTCGTCGATATCGGATACAAGTCTGAAGGGGTGATTCCAAAAGAGGAATTTAAGGCGGAGGAGTACACCGAGCTCCAAGTGGGCAGCACGGTATCGGTTTATTTGGAAGAGCGGGAAAACAGCGATGGAAATGTCGTGCTCTCAAAAGAAAAGGCCGATCGGATGCGGATCTGGAAAGAGATCGAAGAAATCTATAAGAAGGAGGCCGTCATCGAGGCCAAGGTATTGTCCCGCATTAAAGGCGGCATGATCGTCGATATCGGCGTCAAGGCCTTCCTGCCCGGATCGCAAATCGATCTTAGACCCGTGCGGAATTTGGATCATCTGATCGGTGAAACCTACCCGATGAAGATCATCAAGATGAACCACCGCCGCGGAAACATCGTTGTTTCTCGACGTGTCCTTCTTGAAGAATCTCGAAATAAAAAACGGGAACTCACGCTTTCATCGCTTCGGGAAGGTCAAGTCATCGAAGGAGTGGTCAAAAACATTACTGAATACGGGGCCTTTATCGACCTGGGAGGCATTGACGGGCTGCTTCACATTACCGATATGTCGTGGGGCCGCGTGGGCCATCCTTCGGAAATGTATATTGTCGGAGACAAAGTGTCCGTCATCGTCCTGAAATACGATAAGACATCCGGGCGCGTTTCTCTAGGAACAAAGCAAAAGACCCCCGATCCCTGGGGAGAAGTTGAATCCAAGTACCCCGTCGGCGCAAAAGTGTCCGGGAAGGTCGTCAGCCTCGCCGACTATGGCGCATTCGTCGAATTGGAGCCCGGCATAGAGGGTCTGGTGCATATATCCGAAATGTCTTGGGCGCATGAGGTCAAACATCCTTCCAAAATCGTGTCTGTGAGTGATCATGTCGACGCCGTCATCTTGAGTGTCGATAAAAAGGGGAGAAAGATCTCACTCGGCATGAAGCAAGTGGAGCCGAATCCCTGGGATCTGGTGGAGCAGCAATACCCGCCCGGCACGAGGGTGCTTGGTAAAGAAGTCCGTAACATTACCGATTTCGGCGTGTTTGTCGGTTTGGAGAAGGGGATTGACGGTCTGATTCATATTTCGGATATTTCCTGGACCCGTCATGTGGTCCATCCATCGGAAGTGTTTAAGAAAGGCCAGAAAATCGATGCAGTGGTCTTGAAGGTCGATCGCGACAAAGAACGGGTATCGCTTGGCTACAAGCAGCTGACCTCGGACCCTTGGGAAGCGGAGATCCCTAAAAAATATCAAAAAGGAAATGTGGTGCGTGGCAAGGTGACCAAGATCACTGATTTCGGCGTTTTTGTGCAGCTGGAAGAGGAGGTCGAAGGATTGGTGCATATCAGCGAAGTCGGTGTCGAACCGCCTGCACGCGTTGAAGAGCGCTATCATATCGGTAGTGAGGTCGAAGCGAAGATCATTCGGCTCGACACCGTAGACCGAAAGATCGCTCTATCCGTTCGGGCATTAAAACAGGATTCCGATAAAAGCGCCCTCGAGAATTTTCATCGCGCGCAAGAAGAACCGGACCAATCTCTCGGTGCCGTCGCCAGCAAAATAATAAAAAAAGAAGATTCTCCTGAGGAAAACGGTTAAGGAAAAATCAGTATTTGCCTCATCGAAGCCGGTGGTCTGCAAACGCGGCGACATCGACCGGCCGAAACGGTCCTTGAATCTTGCCGCGCAAATAACAACGGTGTCACGCAAGTTTTTCAGTATCGGGGGAAGCGGTTGGCACATCGAAAATCGATACTCATCGGCGCGCTTTATTTTCTCCTCTTCACCCTTCTATTTTTCGGCTTTTCCTATTGGATGGCCGTGAAGGGAAGTGGAGCAACCGATTGGCGATCGCGCGACAAAATCGCGTTAATCCGAATCGAGGGAATTATTTTCGATTCCCGGAAGTTCGTCAAAGAACTTCGCCGTTTCCATAAAGACCCGAAGGTGAAGGCGATCCTGGTTCGCATCGATAGTCCCGGCGGCGCCGTCGCCCCATCTCAGGAAATCTACGATGCATTGAAAAAGATTCAACTCACCGGCGACAAAAAAATCGTCGCCTCGATGGGAACGGTCGCCGCATCGGGTGGCTACTATATCGCCAGTGCGACGGATGTTATTTTCGCCAATCCCGGGACGCTGACCGGCAGCATTGGGGTCATCATGGAACTGACCAACTTTGAGGGGCTGCTCAAAAAGGTGGGCGTTGCATCCGTCACTATAAAAAGCGGCAAAAATAAAGATGTCGGTTCCCCATTTCGGAAGATGAAGAAGGAAGAACGCGCACTGCTCCAGCGCGTTTTGAACGATGTCCACAATCAGTTCATCGAGGCGGTCGCCGAAGGCCGATCGCTGACCATCGATGCGGTTCGAAAACTTGCGGACGGAAGGATCTTCACCGGGCGACAGGCCAGAGCGGTCGGCTTGGTGGATGAGCTGGGAAGCTTGGAATTCGCCATTGAACGGGCGGCCGAGCTGGGAGGCATTAAAGGGGAGCCTGAGATCGTTGAAACCAAGGAAAGATCTCCTTTTCTCGCGTTTTTGGAAGGGCGGTTTTTTCCTGGATGGGGGAAGGCCCAATTTCCCAGTGCATCGATCGGGATGCATTACCTGTTTTCTTTTTGACCTCTTGATGGTTTTCAAATGAGACGAGCGAGGAGCGCATGACGAAGGCAGAGCTAATCGATACAATTTCTCAGCAATATAACGATTTGACACGCCGTCAAGTCGAAATACTCGTGAACACGGTGTTCCAAAGCATCAAGGAAACCCTTGCGAACGGCGATAAGATTGAAATACGAGGGTTCGGGAGCTTTCGACTGAGACATCGCCGTATGCGAGAAGGACGGAATCCAAAAACCGGCGAGGTAGTGACCGTTCCTCCTAAAAAAGTTCCTTTCTTTAAAGCGGGTAAGGAGCTCAAGGCGCTCGTCGATAGTTAAAGGCTTGGGCCTGTCCTGTTGATTCCCCTTTTTCTCCATCGTTGCCGGCTCCCAGCAGCACGGTCCCGGCATAGAAGGTCCATCTACCCAAACTGCGTACCAGATGTGGGTGACCCTTTCGGCGATTAACACCGGATGATTTTGTTTTATCCCGCTGGATGCGCCTCACCCTCGATCGCCGACATGTTTTGTCGTTTTGTCAATACAATGACCCTATAGGTCCATCGATATCATGGCCGTTAAAAATAAATATTACATCACGACCCCCATTTACTATGTCAACGATGACCCTCACATCGGTCATGCCTATACAACGATTGCGGCCGATGTACTTGCCCGATACCATCGTTTACAAAAAGAAGAGGTGTTCTTCCTAACCGGGTCCGATGAACACGGGCAAAAAGTCGATCAAGCCGCCAGCCGGCGGAATATCTCTCCAAAGGCCCATGCGGATGAGCTGGTCGTTCGATTCCAAAAGCTGTGGAGGCAACTCGATATTTCGAATGACGACTTTATTCGAACAACGGAAGCACGTCATCGGCAAACGGTGGAGGCCGTACTGCAAAAGCTTTGGGATAAAAAAGAGATCTATGCCGACACTTACCAAGGATGGTACTGCCTTCCGGATGAGCGCTTTTGGACCGAAAAAGAACTGGTCGACGGCCGATGCCCCGACTGTCATCGCCCTGTAGAACCGCTTTCGGAACGAAATTACTTTTTTAAAATGGGTCAATACCAAAAGCGCTTACAGGACTACATTCTTGCGAATCCAACCTTTATTCAGCCCGAAAGCCGACGGAATGAAGTATTGGGTTTCTTGGAGAATCCGCTTTCCGATCTGTGTATATCGCGCCCGAAACACCGTCTTGCCTGGGGCATACCGCTTCCCTTCGATCCCGATTTCGTCACCTATGTCTGGCTCGATGCATTGGTGAATTATATTACTTGCGCCGGATTTGGGCTGGATGAAACCCGCTTCCGGTACTGGTGGCCGGCGGATCTTCATTTGGTGGGAAAAGACATCTTGACGACGCATGCCGTTTATTGGTCGACCCTCCTCATGGCGCTCGACTTGCCTTTGCCGAAACACCTGTTCGCACACGGCTGGTGGAAGGTTGACAACCAGAAGATGTCCAAAAGCCTCGGGAACGTCGTAAAACCGGAAGCCGTGGCCGCCGAGTTCGGCGTCGATGCCTTCCGTTATTTTCTGCTGCGACAAGTCCCCTTCGGCCAAGATGGGGATTTTTCCCAAAAAGCGCTGATCCAGCGGATTAACAGCGATCTGGCGAACGACCTCGGAAACCTCCTCTCCCGGACGCTGACGATGCTCGAGCGATATACGAACGCCCGGACGCCGCCCCAAATGGAGGGCACAGCCAAGGCAGACCTCGGACTCCGCAGCGCTGTCGAAGCCCTCCCTCAGAAGGTGGATTCGACCCTATCCCGACTCGAATTTCAAAAGGCCCTATCGGAAGTTTGGCAAGTCATCCATCATGCCAATCGATATATTGAAGCGGCGGCGCCTTGGTCCCTTGCCAAGGATTCCACCCTGCGTCAACGCTTGCAGACCGTTCTATATTATACGACGGAGACGATTCGCATCGTCTCCCTCTTCATAGCGCCCTTTATGCCAAAAACGGCGGAGACCATGGCCCAGCAACTCGGGGTTAGGGAATTTCCACCTGCAATGCCGCTCAGCGAAGCGGCAAAATGGGGAAATTTACCGCCCGATCTTCCGGTCGCCAAAGGAGATGCCCTCTTTCCTCGTATTTCGTCCGTACCGCATACCTCGAAGGGAAAAGAGGACACCCCGATTCTTAAAGACAAGGCCATGCCGAAGGCTTCACCAAAACCCCTGATCTCGTTCGAGGATTTTTCCAAGCTTGAGCTTCGCAGCGGGATCATCCGATCCGGGGAGCGCATCAAGGATTCCAAGAAACTCTTCGTTCTTCAAGTCGATATCGGATCCGAACGGCGTCAGGTTGTCGCCGGGATTGCGGCGACATACGCCTTGGAAGATTTGATTGGCAAACAGGTCATCCTCCTTGCCAACCTGAAAGCGGCGAAGATCATGGGCCACAACTCTCAGGGGATGCTGCTTGCCGCCGGGGATCAAACGCCCGTCGGATTGGCCACCTTCTTAGAAGAGATTCCTCCAGGCACCCGTGTGCGTTAACGGATATTGAAACAAGCCACCCCTCCCTTGTGCAAGCGCTTCGATCCCCGAATACTCCCCCTGCGTCGGAGGCAATGTTCGATGACGAGATCGCGCGTGTCCGATGAAACCTTGGAAAACTGATCTCCAACCAGATTGCCCGCGTCTTTTCGTGAGATACCGTATTCTTAGGAACTTCACGGATTTCGAGCTTTACCGTCAAACATAAGGTTCTTTTGGGATTTTGGAGAAGGATAAGGCGACAAACCCGGCAGATTGCCAAGGGGACATTGGGTACATGCCGCCTCTTTTCTGCAAAATTGCTTCGCGGTTTTGACGATGAGTGCATGATATTCCTGGAACAACGCTGGATCTCGGGGAAGACGGTTCATAAAATAGCCTTGAACCTGACCGTAGGATGCCGCTGCATCGACGAGCCCGTGACGGGAAAATACACGGCGCGTATAGGTATCGACGACAAAAAAAGGCATGTCTCCCGCATAAAGAAGGATCGAATCGACCGATTCCGGTCCGAGGCCCTTTACGGCGAGAAGGGCTTTTCTTAAATGTTCCCCCTTTTGTGAAAACATTCGATCGAGTGCGCCGCCATAGGTGCGGACGATAAAATCGACCAGGGCTTTGAGCCGTTGCGCCTTTCGATTGAAATAGCCGCTCGAACGGATGTGCCGGGCAAGTACTTTCTCGGGTGTGACCCGCACGGCCTCAAGGTCCAGCAAGTCCCTCCGGCGAAGCACGCCGATCGCCTTTTCTACATTGCTCCAGGCCGTATTCTGGGTCAGTACCACGCCAACCATCACCTCAAAACGGGTTTCCGCGGGCCACCAGCCTTGCGGCCTCAAGGCCTCATAAAGCCGGCGGTAAATATCCAAAACAATGGTTGATTCCGGAGTTGGGTTCTCTTGCGCATGCTTTGCTTGACCCTTCCGTGTTATTAAAGACATGGGAAACGGACCTTATCGCGTGTTTTCCAGTATCCAGTTTAAGTAGTCCTCGGAACCACCGACAATCGGCAAGGCAATGATCTCCGGCAGGGAATAACTGTGCTGACGCTTTACCGAGACAATCATTTTTTTCAAGACCGCTTTACGGCTTTTAACAAGCATCAAGACTTCTTCTTCTCGGCAGGTTTTCGCCTCCCACGAGAAGATGGAAGTGATCGACGGCACGATATTGGCGCAGGCTGCCAAACGATTCTCGACCAAAGAGCGACCGATTTTTTCCGCTTCGCGCTGTGTGGGGCATGTGATAAAAACCACAATCTCGTCCATCGCTACCAGCCCTTTCAGAAGGTCTCTCCTTTATAGACACTTGATGGGAAAAAGACAAGCGCCGGTGGTGGAACGGATCACCGGAACCGTCGTACGGTGCATTCCGTCTCGCCGGGGAAATGGGAAGGGCTTGCAAACGGGATCACGGCTTGCCTTGAAAAAGAAAGGGGGCCCGGACAAGACGTCCGAGACCCCCTGGCGGACGAACCCGATGATGCAAGTCGCATTTTACACCTAGGAGGGTAGATGTAAAAAAAGCATCACCGGGTCGACCCGCAGCCGGATACCCACTTCGGAATGGATTTTGTTGGTTTCGCTGACCGCTGTTTGATCGATCGGTTTTGATATCGATATCAGACAATCTTGATCAGACAACCCTTGCATGTTACGTGCCTTTTCAAGATATGGCGTGTTTATTCCAATATCCCGGTATCCGCAATCCATGTCGCGCGTGCTTAGGCAGGACCCTTCGGACAAAAATAAACGAAACGGCATCATAAGACTTTAAAAAAGCTGAAGAAATATTTACGGATCACAATATATTTCGCAATAGCTGATCCATTCGTGGGGACCGGTTAAGCACTTGACGATTGATTATAAAAACCGGACGCATCAAAAGGGTATGTAATCCGTTACGATTGTGGACGGAATTTGTCACTGACCGCCCATGATTTTCTCCATCTCGTCTCGTCGCCGGCCGAAAAAGATCTCAAAACGCTTGGTTGACACAGACCGCGGCCCTTTGTTACTTCTTGCGGGCTTTTACAAACAAAAATATATTGCTAAATCGGATCGATGCGATCCACACACAAGAGATGAATGACAATGTCCATGCACGGCATGTCTCCAGTGGACAGAGGATAATAAACAGCAATGCGTGACCAGCAAGATCCGGAGGCAGGTTTGCAACTTCGGTATATCGTCGATGGAAACGGCCCGCCCCTTCTGCTCCTTCACGGCCTTTTCGATTCCGCAAAAACATGGGACCGTCTTATTCCATATCTTTCGAGTGGTTTTAAACTCTACGCCGTCGATCTCCCGGGTTTTGGGAAAACGCCGCTCCCCGTCCATTGGGACGCTTCACTATCCGGGATGGTCGATGCGGTATCCGGTTTTCTCGACCTCCAAGGATTTTCAAAAGTATCCTTGGTCGGCAGTTCGATGGGCGGCGGGCTGGCCCTTGCCCTTTCCGAAAAATACCCCCACCGAATTGATCGGCTTGCTTTATTAAACCCTTACGGGCTTCCAATCCTACCGCTGGCCGTAAAGGGTGCAAGGAAACCCGTCATTGGAAGGCTCCTGCCTTACTTCATGGGGGGAACCGCAATCAAACGGTGTGCCAAGATCATTTTTTTACGCGCCCTAGATGACAAAACCCTTTTGACCGAAGCGATGCTCGACGATCGCATACAGGCTTTCCGGAGCCTTCAAGGCCGAAAGGATCTGTTCCGTTTTTTAAAGGGGATCTCCCTGGAGGAAATTTCGAAGATCGATGCCCGGCTATCGGATATCCGACAGCCGGTCTTAATTCTATGGGGCAAAAAAGACGGCTGGCTTTCAGAGGATCATTGCCTGCATTTGAAAAAAAAACTCCTTCAGTCAAGGGTGATTCCGATCCCGGATTGCGGACACCTTCCCCACATGGAAAAACCGGAAGCCGTTGCGGCGGCCATTTCAGATTTTTGCAGGACTTCATGAGCGGGACATTCGAAGCAGGATATCCGAGATGAAACACATCTTTTCCGGTTGGGCGCATCGCACGCAAAGCACCATCAATCCGCTCTACCTTGAACGGAACAACCGGATCGACGCCGGGGCCGCGGTGATCGATTTGATTTCGGGAAACGTCAACCAACAGGGGATTTACTTTCCGGAAGATTTATTACAAAAAGCCCTTGCGGCCGGCATCGCCCAAGGGCGCACTTATCGCCCGGACCCGCGCGGTCAGCTTATCGCGCGTCAAGCGATCGCAGGCCATTACCGTCAGGCCGGTTTGTGCATTCCACCGGAGCGGATCTTTTTAACGACCGGCACCAGTCTTTCTTATTGGTACGCCTTTGCGCTCCTGGCAAACCGAGGGGACCACATGCTTGTGCCGTGTCCAACGTACCCGCTCTTCGACACCATTGCGGATATCCTGGGTATCCAACTGAGACATTACCGCTTGAACGCGCAAGACCGGTGGCGGATCGACCTGGACCATCTGGCATCCCGTATCGGACCCAAGACACGCGGCATTCTCTTGATTTCTCCCCATAATCCCACCGGAAATGTCGCAAGCGCGTCGGAGATCGAAATCCTATCCGAGATTGCGCTGCGTCATGGTCTTCCGATTATCTCGGATGAGGTCTTCAGCCCTTTTATTTTTCGAAGAAAGGGTCTTCCCCGTCCGGCAAGTACGGAGGCACCCTTTGTGATTACCTTGAACGGTCTCTCGAAGATGTATGCCCTGCCGGGTCTCAAGATCGGTTGGATGGCCTTTTCGGGAGATCCAAACTGGATAAAAAAAGGGGTAGAACCCTTGGAAACCCTCTCGGACGCCTTTCTCCCCGTTCAAGAAGCGGCGCAATTTGCCCTTCCGATGATTATGAACGAGGGCAAATCGTTTTTGGCTTCTTATCGATCGAAAATTAAAAACAGAGCGGAGAAGGCCTTCGAACTCCTCTCCCGCAGCAATCGTCTTCGGGTGCAGCGACCTGAGGGCGGGTTTTATATCACTGCCGAAATCCGAGACCGCCAAGCAGACGACGAGGCCCTTGCCCTTGATCTCTTGAAACGGGAAGGGGTCTTGGTGCATCCCGGATACTTATACGATGCGGAGGCGCCGGTCTTCGTCATCAGTTGCGTTCCCCCGGAGGCCATCCTGGAAAGCGGCATCTCAAAATTGATTCGTCATATGGAAAAGCGCGATGGGGAAAAATCGGTACCAACGGCTTGACCCTTTTCAGCAGACTGACTATGATAACAAAATGTTGCGAAATCGAATAGATGTTGTGCTCGCCTTCATGTCGGCGCTTCCCATTTTACTGACGAGTTGCCTCATAAAAACACCGCCACAGCCCCCCCCTCCCGGCATGGTTGCGATTTCGGCCGGCACATTCCTCCGAGGCAGCGACAAGGTAGACGTCAATCAGCAAGCCAGCGAATTGGGCACCTTAAAACCGTGGTATCTCGACGAGCACCCCGCGCATCAACTCCACTTGCCCCTTTTTTATATCGACAAATTTGAAGTGACGAATACCGAATATAAACTTTTTATCGATGCGACGCATTCCCGTCCCCCTGTTTCCTTCTTCGGACGTTCCTTTCCGCCGGGCCGCCAACAATACCCCGTGACCGATATCAACTGGTACGAGGCAAGCCGCTACTGCGAATGGAAGGGAAAACGCCTTCCCACCGAGGCGGAATGGGAAAAGGCGGCGCGTGGCACCGACGGACGCGAGTTTCCTTGGGGAAACGACTACGACAAGAAGAAACTCAATGCGGGGGATTCCGGCATCGGCGATATCGCGCCGATCGGCTCGTTTCAAGAAGGCGCGAGCCCTTATGGCGTGATGGATATGTCCGGGAATGTCTGGGAGTGGACGGCGGACTGGTATCAGCCTTATCCCGACTCGACTTATCAGGCTGAATTATTCGGAGAAAAACAAAAGGTCTTCCGTGGCGGCGGTTGGGGCGGCATCGGTCACTATGCCTTGCCGCTGTTCTACCGCACGGCCTACCGTTCTTCCATCCCGCCCGAAGAGGCCTATGCCGACCTGGGTTTCCGTTGCGCAAAGTCCCCTTGAAAAACACGCAGACAAGGCCTGCGCGGTCCCATTCAACATCAGATTAAGAAAAAGCGGTCGGAAAAGCAATTGATCGGATAAGGCCGCGACCTCTCCATGCATGACCCCATTGCCGATGGAAAGGCATCTTTGCACGGCCGGTTCGTTGCTCAATACGAAGAGGGCCGTTCACGACACCGGCAACCTGATGTTGAGGCCATCGCATGGTCCTAGGCGAAGTCGGATTCAATCTTCAGCCCATCGAGAAACTTGTTCCATCCCTTGTTTCTTCCATTGTAGAGATCGACTGTAGAGATCGGCCACGGCCATGATCTCCAAAAGCGGTGCGTCATGGGTTCCCGTCCCGCAAAGCGCCGCCGTATGCGCATCGATGCTGTCGCCATAGTTATTGGTTGCGGAGACGGCCAGTGCGACCGTTTCTTTTGTCCGTCGTTCCAGGGTTCCCCGTATCTCCATTGAAAAACCGATGCCGACAGCACGCACCCGTAATCTATGAAGATTCCTAAAATATCAATGCATGCACGCAACCCCTCTGAAACGACGACAAGGCCAGCATGAAGGGGCGTATCCCGACAGACTGTCGCTTGGATTACGAAAGCGCACAAAAGGATTTTCATCATCTCGGCTGCCTATATCTGGACCCGCGAGGTCATGCGGTATCGATGACCATCACTGGGCCGCCCTGTACGGGGCAAGCCGATGCATCCGCGGTATTTCGTAGCCCTTCCTACAGTCTTCCACCAAAAATCCGTTTATTCTGAGCTCATGATGTTTCCCCGGGAAGACGAAGCGAAGCTGCAATTCGCAACACCCGTGTATCAAGATCAAAAAGGCTTCAGCGGCGACACTGGCGTGAACGCCGCTGTATCTCATGGAGACCCCGATGGCAGAGAACGTTCTGAAGAACCGGCTGGATGGCTGTGAGGATCGCTACCAGAGCCTCCTTAAAATTAATAACGCGATCGTTTCCAACCTCGATAAAGACCGTTTATTCAAGGCCATTGCGGGTCAAATTAAAAAAATATGTCCATTCGATCGGGCGGGAATCACCCTTTACGATCCGGATCGGGATTCCTTTCGTATCTATGTCCTGGAAACCCTGCATCCACCCAAGCACCTCACGTGGGAAACGGAGATTCCCCACCGGGGGAGCGCCCTCGGGTGGGTCTTGGATCATCGTCAACACCTCCTCCGGTCGGACCTCGGCCTGGAACGCCCCTTTTTTGAGGATGCGCTCTTCCATAAAGAGGGCCTCCGGTCGATCTTAAATCTGCCGATGATCTCCAGAGGCGCGCTGATCGGCACTTTGAATGTGTCGAGTAAGAAACCGGCGAGATTCTCCAAAGCGGAAATCGAGCTTTTATCCCTCATTGCGGATCAGTGCGCCATCGCGATCGACAACGCGCGGGCCTATGAGGAGATTAAGCAGCTCAAAGACCGGCTGAGCCGGGAAAACATCTACCTGCAGGACGAGATCAAGACCGCATATCACTTTGACGAAATTGTGGGAAAGAGCCCAGCCCTTCGAAAGGTCTTAAGGCGGGTGGAGCAGGTGGCGGGCGCCGATACCTCGGTCTTGATTTATGGAGAGACGGGAACGGGAAAAGAGTTGATCGCCCGGGCCGCTCACGATCTCAGCAAGCGAAAGAACAGGCCGCTCATTAAGGTCAATTGCGCGGCACTGGCCACGGGGCTGATCGAAAGCGAGCTGTTCGGCCATGAGAAAGGGGCCTTTACCGGCGCGCTGACGAAAAAGATCGGGCGCTTCGAACTGGCCGATGGAGGAACCCTTTTTCTCGATGAAGTCGGAGATCTCTCACCGGAGGTCCAGGCGAAGCTCCTGAGGGTATTGCAGGAGCATGAATTGGAAAGGGTGGGTGGCTCGCAAACCTTCAAGGTTGATGTCCGCTTGATCGCCGCCACGAACCGGGATCTTGAAACGGCGGTGAGAGAGAAGCTCTTCAGGGCCG
This sequence comes from Nitrospiria bacterium, assembly GCA_046756925.1. GTDB lineage: Bacteria > Nitrospirota > Nitrospiria > SBBL01 > JAADHI01 > JAJDBU01. Next base: position 2,421 of record JBHHXH010000005.1, on the reverse strand, counting down.
ATTTATACTATCGTCTGAGTGTTTTTCCTATCGCACTCCCCCCTTTACGCAATCGAAGAGAAGACATCCCCTTGCTGGTAGAGTACTTTGTTCACAAATACACCTCAAAGATGAGTAAAGGGATTGATCGGATCGCTCCGGAGACAATGCGTCGGCTGATGGCCTATCCTTGGCCGGGGAATATCCGTGAGCTTGAAAATATGATTGAACGGGCGGTGATTTTATCCACGGGCCCGGTCTTAGAGATCGAAGATGCCCTCTTGCCCGCTTTGGATTGGCTCCACCGGAACGCCAAGACCTTCCGGACCCTCGAGGCAGTCGAACGGGAGCATATTATAAAGATCCTGGATGCGTCGGGCGGGGTGATCGAGGGGCTGAGAGGCGCCGCCCGGGTGCTCGATCTTCATCCCAACACCTTACGGAGCCGCCTTCGGAAATTGGGCATCCAACGACCCACCCACGGTATTTCGTAGATACCACGATCCATCGTGGAAACATGGAGCGATGTGATCGCTGAAAGCAATAACAAAAACATTATAATCCACTCAATTTAAAGCCATTTTAGGCGGTGCTTAAATGGCTTTTTTGTTTGGCCCGGACCTTGCTTTCTCTAAGAGACATATGCCCGCAGACTCGAAATCGGAATCGATCAAGCTGGGGAGAGATGACTTCTTGAACGTGACACGCGTTGCCGGGAACGACAGGAACATCACATGAAAGTGGGGAATCAGGTTTGTATTCCAGCTTTCAACAAGAAGAAAACAATGCAGTTTAGAAAGTGACTTTCCATCTCTACGATAAGGACATATAGGGCGATTTAGATGAAAAGAAGGTGTTTTAAGGAATGTCCGAAATGTGGCGGTCTCATGGTGTGGGAGCATTTTTGCGATCGACTCAATGAGACGAGCCGGAACGGTTTTTGGGGATTCCGTTGTGTGGGCTGCGGAGAGATCCTCGATCCACTCATCTTACGCAATCGGGAGGCACTAGGGGTCCCCCTGGTTCATTTCGGAAATCCAGAATCGGAAAATCGGAATATGGAAGCGGCATGATGAAGCATTTAGTCTCCGGAGAGAGTTTCAAAATTCAACGATCAGGTCGGGATGCCTCTGCTTTGGCGGACCGACAGACGAAAGCCTATTTTGTTTTACGCAACCAACAAGGGCGTGACGCAAACGCTCGGAATGAGAGGAGGGGAAGATGAAAAGGATTGCTTTGATGACGGCTGTATTATTTGCCGTGTCCGCAGCGGGCTTCGCCCGCGCCGAGGTCCGGACGGGAAGTCAGGAACTGGGAATTCATGTCGGCGCACTGTTAGGCGATGATTTAACCGATTCGGTGGTCTCCGGGGCTCAACCTGAATTGGGTACTGGTTTTGTCATTGGGACCAATTATACCTATAACCTGAGCCAACATGTCGGTGTGGAAGGGCGCTATACCTTCAATCCGAACGACGCCGAAGATGGACCGACGGGCGATATTGATATGGATCTTCATCTGTTTGACATCAATGCGGTTTACCATTTCAACCCAAGAGCGCCAGTGGTCTATTACGGCACGGCGGGTATCGGCTGGGCTTTCGGCGATCTCGATCGCCGAATCACCGGGACGGCTGGGGGGACTCCGGTGGCCATCGACGATGACGACGGTTTTACCTTCAATTTGGGGCTGGGTCTGAAATGGGAAGCGATTCGTCATGTCTTCTTACGGCTCGATGCGCGGTATCGCTATATCGATCAGTTCGTGGACACACGGGACGACCCCTTAAACACCGTTGAAATCACGGCGGGACCTGCCTGGGTATTTTAGATAAAGATAAGATCCGGCTTGATCAAGATGGCCGCCGCAACATTGTTTTTCTGAAGGTGATGTCTGCGGCGGTCATTTTGAGGGTAGTGAAGCATCGCATGTACCTTCCCGTCGTATACTAAAACCATGTATCACATAACACGGCCGCTTCCATTCCAATGATCACCTTTGTTCCCAGCATGAAGGCGAAAAGGAGAGGCAAGGAAACAGCCATCGCCAGGCCACAGAACAAAAGCGGTTGAGATTTTGGATAAGGCGATGGAAAGAATCACGTCTCTTGAGACATCATCCGAGCGCTTCAACGATCAAAAACGATACAATCCAATAAAAAAGGCGTTCGCAAAAAACGCGAACGCCTTGAAAATATTGCTTGAAAAAATTGGTGGAGCTGAGGGGGATCGAACCCCTGTGACCCCAAGACTGCCAGAGCGCAAATGACGAATACCAGTTCTTCCCATTTCTTTATAACTATTTGTATTTACTTTGAAAATAGGAAAGCCTTAGAGGGGGTTTTTATGCCTGATTATGCCTGTTTTTGAGTGTCTACTATACAATTGACTATACAATTATCCATAACTGAGCAATGCGGTCTCTTTTGTACCCATGGTAAAT